>CAKMQM010000038.1:0-25682 GCA_927911615.1 uncultured Xylanimonas sp. | reverse complement strand
ACGAGAAGGTCCCATCATGACCCTCGCGCAGACAGCGCTTGACGCGGTCACCGTCGGACGATGGCAGTTCGGTGTTACCACCGTCTACCACTTCGTCCTCGTGCCGCTGACGATCGGCCTGTCCCTGCTGGTTGCCATCATGCAGACCGCGTGGCACCGCACCGGCAAGGAATACTGGCTGCAAGCAACTCGCTTCTTTGGCAAGCTCCTCCTCATCAACTTCGCGCTCGGTGTCGCCACCGGCATCGTGCAGGAGTTCCAGTTCGGCATGAACTGGTCTGAATACTCCCGCTTCGTCGGCGACATCTTCGGCGCTCCCCTGGCCGTTGAGGCCCTCCTCGCCTTCTTCCTCGAGTCCACCTTCCTGGGCCTGTGGATCTTCGGCTGGGGCCGCCTCTCCAAGGGCATGCACCTGCTGACAATCTGGTGCGTCGCCCTGGGCACCATGTTCTCGGCGGCCTGGATTCTCGCGGCGAACGCGTGGATGCAGCACCCCGTGGGCGCCCGCTTCAACCCCGAGACCGGCCGCGCCGAGCTCGACGGCGTGAGCGGCTTCATGGAGCTCATCACCTCCGGCGTCTACCTGAGCGAATACGCACACGTCATCACCTCCGCCTGGCTGGTCGCTGGCTCCTTCGTTGCCGGCATCTCCATCTGGTGGATGGTGCGCACCGCCCGCGAGGGCTCCGACGAGGCCATGGCTCAGTCGCGTAACGTCTGGCGCCCGATCGCCCGCTTCGGCCTGACCGCCGTCCTCATCGGCGGCCTCGGCACCGCTGCCTCCGGCCACATCCAGGGCCAGGAGATGGTTGAGGTCCAGCCCATGAAGATGGCTGCCGCCGAAGGCATCTGCATGGACACCGACGGCGCGGCATTCACCGTTGCCCAGTTCGGCTCTTGCCCCCTCGGCGATGACGGCGCGCAGCCGACCCAGTTCATCAAGGTCCCCGGCGTCGCATCCTTCATGTCGCACAACTCCTTCACCGCCACTTCTGAGGGCGTCGCCGACGTCCAGGAGCGCATGGTGGAGCTGCTCAACTCCGATGCGAACTTCACCGCCAAGTACGGTGACGCCTCGCAGTACGACTTCCGTCCTCCGCAGATGGTCGCCTTCTGGTCGTTCCGCTTCATGATCGGCCTGGGCATGTTGGCCTTCCTGCTGGCGGCGTGGGGCCTGTGGGCCACCCGAGGCGGACGCACGTCGTCTAACAAGTGGCTGGGCGTCCTCGCCCTGGTCAACCTTCCTCTGCCGTTCGCAGCCGCGTCCTTCGGCTGGATCTTCACCGAGATGGGTCGTCAGCCGTGGGTCGTCGTCCCGAACCTGCAGGCGCTGTCCGCCGGCTCCGACCTCGGTTCCGTCAACATGATGACCGACATGGGCATCTCCCCCAACGTTCCCGCTGGCCAGATGCTCACCTCGCTCATTCTGTTCACCCTGCTGTACGGCGTCCTCGGCGTCATGTGGTACATCCTCATGAAGCGCTACGCCGTCGAGGGCATCCACTCGTCCAAGGCCGACAAGGCTGAGGATGATGCTCCCGCCGACCTGTCCTTCGGGTACTGAGAGGAACACCGATCATGACTCTGTCTATCCTGTGGTTCGTTCTCATCGCCGTTCTGTGGACGGTCTACCTGATCCTCGAAGGCTTCGACTTCGGTGTCGGCATGCTCCTGCCCTTTCGTCGCCAAGGGCGACCGTGAGCGCACTCAGACCGTGCGCACGATCGGCCCCCACTGGGACGGTAACGAGGTCTGGCTGCTCACCGCCGGTGGCGCGACCTTCGCCGCGTTCCCCGAGTGGTACGCGACCATGTTCTCGGGCATGTACCTCGCCCTCTTCCTGATCCTCGTCTGCCTGATCATCCGCGTCATCGCCCTCGAGTGGCGTTCCAAGGTCGCCACCGAGAAGTGGCGTCACGCGTGGGACTGGGCGCACACGATCACCGCGTGGCTTGTTCCGATCCTGCTGGGCGTTGCCTTCGCTAACTTCGTGCAGGGCATGAAGATCGAGGTCGTCGACGTTGCCACCGGCACCGTCATCGATCCGACGCTGGTCAACCAGTCGCTGGCAACCGCGACGCACCAGATGACCGGCGGTTTCTTCTCGCTGCTCACGCCCTACACCATCCTGGGCGGTCTGGCCGTTATGGCCGTCTGCCTGGCTCACGGCGCGCAGTTCCTGGCACTGAAGACGACGGGCGAGGTCCGCGACCGCGCCAACGCGATTGCCGCCCCCGCGACGATCGCCGCGACCGTCCTGGCCGCCGCCTGGCTCGTGTGGGGTCAGTTCGCCTACACGACGAACGTTCTGGCGTGGATCCCCCTCGTGGTCGCCGCGCTCGCCATCATCACGTCGACGGCTCTGTCGCAGGCGTCGCTGCGTCGTGAGGGCTGGTCCTTCGTGGCCTCCTCAGTCGCCATCGCCGGCGCTGTCGCGTGGGTGTTCGCGTCGATGGCCCCGGCCGTCCAGAAGTCCTCGATCAACCCGGCGTACTCGCTGACGATTGATCAGGCTTCCTCGACCCCGTCGACGCTGACTGTCATGACCATCGTGACCGTCTGCCTGCTGCCGATCGTCCTGGTCTACGTCTTCTGGTCCTACTGGGTGTTCCGCGCTCGCGTGGGCGCCGAGGACGTTGAGACACAGACGGGTCTGCTGCTCAAGAAGATCCGCGTGGGCGAAAACTTCTTCGCCAACTGATCCTCGCATCACGACGCGCCCGGTCCCTCGTGCAGGGGCCGGGCGCGTTTGTTGTCACGCCACGAGGATGGGGACCTTTGGCCCATGACGAGGCTTTTTCAGGCACAATAGATACGTGCGTCCGTTTGATCCTCGCTTGTTGCGTTATGCCCGCTCAGCGCGCGGCCCCATCGCTGTGACGGCCCTCCTGGGGACGTTGACTGCGCTGTTGGTTCTCGCCCAGGCGCTTCTCATTTCCGCGGCCCTCTCCCCCGTCGTCTCGGGCACCGCGTCCCTGACCGACGTCTGGCCCTTCATTGTGGGTATTGCGGCCGTGTTTGCCTGCCGCGCGCTGATCGTCGCCGCCCGTGAGGCGGTGAGCACTCGCGCGGCCGCTGCCGCGGTCCGGGAGCTGCGCGGACGCGTCGTGGATGCGAGCGTCACGCTGGGGCCTCGTTGGAGGGCGACCAAGGGCGCGGAGACGACGACGCTGCTCTCGACCGGGCTCGAGGATCTGCGCCCCTACTTCATCTCCTTCCTGCCCCAGCTTGTCCTCGTGTGCACGGTGACCCCGGCGGCCCTCGGCGTCATTCTTCTGCTCGACTTCTGGTCCGCGCTCATTGCCCTCATCGTTATCCCTCTGATCCCGATCTTCATGATTCTCATCGGGCGCTTTACGCAGGCGGCCTCGGAGGACAAGCTCGCGTCGATGAAGCGCCTGACCGCCCAGCTCCTCGACCTCATGTCGGGCCTGCCCACGCTCCGAGGCCTCGGCCGTGAAAAGGCACCGCGCACGCACCTGCACGCTCTGGGCGCCGCGAATACGAAGGCCACGATGGCCACGCTTCGCGTCGCGTTCCTCTCGGGCGGTGTGCTCGAGTTCCTGACGACCCTGTCGGTGGCCCTCGTCGCCGTCGAGGTCGGTATGCGCCTCGTTTTCGGCAACATTTCGCTGTTCCACGGCCTCGCCGTCATCATGCTCGCACCCGAGGTTTTCGAACCCCTGCGTCAGGTCGGCGCACAGTTCCACGCATCGGCGAACGGTGTGACGGCGTCGAAGGCCGCGTTCGACATCATCGAAGAGGCCGAGGCCGTGGCCTCCCCCGGAACCGACGAATGCCCCGACATGGCACGCACCGACATCGTTCTCGATGGCCTCGGCGTGCGTGCGCGCGGCGCGTGGGCTCCGGCTCCGACGAGCGGCGTCATCACGCCTGGGATCGTGACGGCGCTGTGCGGCCCCTCCGGCGCGGGAAAGTCGACGATTGTCGCGTGTTTGCTGGCCGACATGACACCGGATGCAGGTCGAATCCTGCTGCGGCCGTCGGCCTCGTCCTCCGAAAGCGGCGAGTCCGTCCTGTCGGATATCAATCCCGCCGCGTGGCGCCGCCACATCTCGTGGGTGCCTCAATCCCCGACGCTGGTACCCGGTACGATCCTGGACAACATGGGCGATCTGCCTCTGGACGACCTCAGCGATGCGGCAGCGGCAACCGGCTTCGATGAGGTCTTGGCCAGCGCCCCCGACGGGTGGAATACCGTCATCGGCTCCGGCGGCGTCGGCCTGTCCGTCGGTCAGCGCCAACGCCTCGCCCTCACGCGAGCCCTCGCCGCACACTCCCAGGTCGTTATCCTCGACGAGCCCACAGCGCACCTCGATGCCGTCAGCGAAGAGACCGTCGTGCGGGCCATTGACGCGATGCGGGACGCGGGACGCACCGTCATCGTCATCGCGCACCGCGCAGCCATGATGGAGGCAGCTGATGCGGTCATCGACGTTCGCTCGGCCGCTGACGAGGAGGCACGCGCATGAAGCTCTTTCTCACCCGCTCCGAATCCGCTGCGCTGCGCCGATGCATCTCCATGCTCGAAGTCTCGCGCTCGGGCTTCGCTCTGTCGTTGCTTCTCGGCGTCACCGCACTCAGCGCCGCAATCGCTCTCGGCGGCACCGCCGCCTGGCTCATCGCACGCGCCTCCCAGCAACCCCCGGTGCTCTACCTGACGGTCGCTGCAACCTCGGTTCGCCTCTTTGGTGTCTCGCGTGCCCTCGCTCGCTACCTCTCGCGCCTCGCTTCCCACAAGGTGGCGCTGACGGGCATGGATAACCTGCGCAACAACCTCTACGACGAGTTGGCCGGAGCCCCCGGAACGAAGCTTTCCACGCTGCGCCGAGGCGATCTCATGACCCGCGCGGAGCCGACGTTGACGAGGTCGGCAACGTCGTCGTCAAGACTCTCCTGCCCGCTCTTGTCGCGGCGATCGTCGGCGTGGGTACGGTCGGCGTCATCACGATCATCTCTCCGGCGGCCGGCATCATCCTCGCGATCAGCCTCGTCGTCTCGGGCGTCATCGCCCCGGCGCTCATCGCCCGATCGGTGCGCCTGGCCGAGAGCCAGGGCGCCGATGCGCGCACCGACATCGCGGCGACCTCGCTCGCGATCCTCGAGGGCGCCACCGAGCTGTCCATGGCGGGCACGCTGGAGCGCGCACGCCGCTCTCTCAGCGAGTCCGAGGCTGCCCTGAGCGCCGCTCTGGCCCGCTCGGCGCGCCTGTCCGCGTTCGCGCGCGGCCTCGACGTGTGCGCGATGGGCGTCGCCGTTATCGGCGCGCTCCTGATCGGGATCCCGCAGACGACCTCGGGAGCCCTCGCTCAGGTCCTCCTGGCTGTCATCGTCCTCGTCCCGCTATCCGCCTTCGAGGGAGTCGCCGAGCTGGCCCCCGCCGCCGCCCAGCTCGTGCGCAGCGCCCAGGCCGCGACGCGCATCTGTTCACTCCTGGACGAGGAGGCTCCGGCGCAGCCCCACGACATCCCGGAGGGACCCACCGTCATCGAGGCACGCGATCTCGCCATCGGTTGGCCGGGCGGGCCAACGCTCGCAACGGGTATTTCGCTGACGCTGCGCCCCGGATCCTCCCTCGCGATCGTCGGGCCCTCGGGCATCGGCAAGACGACGCTGCTGGCAACCCTCACGGGTATCATCCCGCCCAAGTCGGGCAGTGCTCTGATCAACGGCGTTCCCGCGTGGGGAGCCGATCGCGACCAACTCACCTCACGCATCACGATGACGGCGGAGGACGCACACGTCTTCGCCACCACCATCTACGAAAACCTGCGGGTCGCCCGCGCATCCCTCACCCGGGACGAGGCCTCGGAACTGCTGTCCCGAGCCGGCCTCGCGCAGTGGGTCCAGTCCCTGCCCGACGGCCTCGACACCGTGATCGGCTCCGGAGGCACGACCGTGTCCGGCGGCGAGCGCCGCCGCCTTCTCATGGCCAGGGCTCTCGCCGCGCCCGCTCCGATCATGGCTCTCGACGAGGCCTCCGAGCACCTCGATGCGGCGACGGCCGACCGCCTCATGGAAACACTCCTAACGCGCTCACCCGAGCGGGCTACCCTGGTGGTCACCCACCGCTTGAGCGCCCTGGACCAGGCCGACCACGTCATCGTCTTGGCTGCGCCCGAGCCCGGCCAGTGCGCGACGATCGCCGCGCGCGGCACACACGACGAGGTCCTGCAGGCCCTCCCCGCCTACCGCTGGGCCCTCGACCAGGAGGAACAATGAGCACCGACTCCACTGACTTCACGCTGCTGAAAGCGGCCCTGGACCTCACCAGCTCGCTGGATCTGAAGGCCGGCCTGCAGAACTTCGTGGACCAGGCCTGCGCCTTGACATCCTCTCCGCACGCCACGCTCTCAGTCCTGGACACGTGGGGGGCCACCACCCTGCAACTCGAGTTCCACGAGGACGGTCCAGTCCCCGAGGTCCCCGAGTCTCTCATGACGGCGATTCCCGCGAGCGTGCCTCTCCTCGTCAACTCGCCGTCGGACGCACCCGACCTTGATCTGCCCGCTTCCACTCCCCCGTTCCTGGGCGTCTCGATCCTCGTGCACGAGCAGGTCTACGGACGCCTGTACCTGTGCGGGAAGGCGGGCGGGTATTCGTCCGCCGATGCCGCCGTCCTCAGCGCGCTCGCACCCGCCGCTGGTATCGCCGTTGAAAACGCGCACCTGTACGCGGACTCGAAGCGCACCGAGCGGTGGATCAGCGCCTCTCAGTCGCTGACGACCACCATGCTGGAGGGCGCCGATGAGGAGGAGGCGCTCGAGCTCATTGCCAAGACCGTACGCGAAGTGTCCCATGCGGACACCGCCATCATCGTCCTGCAGTCCGTGGGCGACACCTGGGCCGCCGAAATCGTCGACGGCAAGAACGCCTCCAGCCTGCTGGGTCTGACTTTCCCACCCGAAGGCCGCGCGATGAGCGTGTTGCACGAGGGTACCGGCATGATTGTGGACTCGATGTCGCGCGCGCAGACGATGCGCGTCCCCCAGCTGGCGGCGTTCGGATCGGCCCTCTACGCGCCCCTGCGTTCACGTGGCGTGTCGTCCGGTGTCCTCATTCTGCTGCGCCAGATCGGCGCACCCGAGTTCGACAGCTCCGAGCTTTCGCTCGCGGAATCCCTCGCTTCCCAGGCCACGCTTGCCCTCGAGCTTGCGTCGGCTCGCCACGCGCAGGACGTGGCCGCACTGCTGGACGAACGCGACCGTATCGGGCGCGACCTCCACGACTTTGCCATCCAGCAGCTGTTTGCGACCGGCATGGCCCTGGATGCGGCCAAGCAGAAGGTCGCAGCCGGCCAGACGGATCCGGCAGCCCTCGAGTCCCTCATCGATTCCTCGCTCGCTTCCATCGACGAGGCCGTGCGTCAGATCCGCACGATCGTGCACAACCTACGCGAGCGCGACAAGGCCGTCGGCCTGGTGGAGAGAATCCGCCGCGAATCATCGCTGACGCGTTCCGCCCTCGGTTTTGCGCCCTCGCTGCTCATCACGCTTGACGGCAGCGCCATCAACTCGGACCTGGATAACGAGCTCATCGTTATCGATGAGTTCGACGGTCGCGTCGACCCGGACCTGTCCGACGACGTGGTCGCGATCGTGCGCGAAGGCCTGTCTAATATCGCCCGCCACGCCCACGCAACCGCAGCCACCGTGTGCGTCGACGTATCGGGGCGCGGCAAATCGGGGCGCGTGCGCATCACGATCACCGACGACGGTCGTGGCATCGACCCATCGCGCACCCGCAACTCCGGCTTGGCGAACATGGCGGAACGTGCACGACGACACCGCGGCTCGTTCGATGCCGGCAGCGGCCAGGGCGGGGTGGGCACCCAGATCAGGTGGATCGCTCCGCTTGAGGGCTGACCAGACGCACACGCACAACACGACGGTGGGGGTGGACGTTCCGATTGGAACTCCACCCCCACCGCGTGCGGACGGGAGTTGTTATCTCCCGGCTCTCAGCTGAGCATCAGCCCAGCCAGCGTCCGTCACTGCCGAAGGTGTACCAGCGCCACCCAATCCAGTGGCCGCCCGTGTACATGTCGCCTCCGGTCCCGAAGTAGTACCAGGCACCACCGATCTGCTGCCAGCCGGTGGCCATCTGGCCCGAGGCACCGAAGTAGTACCAGGTGCTTCCCAGCGGCTTCCATCCGATCGTCATGGCGCCACTGTCGCTCATCAGGTACCAGTGCGAGCCCATCTGCAGCCAGCCGGTGTGCATCGCGCCGGACGGATCCAGGTAGTACCACGCGCCGCCCGTGTAGAGCCAGCCGGTGGCCATGACACCGTTAGAGGCGAAGAAGAACCACTTGTCTCCCACCATCTGCCAGCCGGTGACCATCGCACCGGTCTCTGGCATCAGGTAGAACCACGAGCCACCCAGGTTGACCCATCCGGTGACCTGCGCTCCGGCGCCGTTGTGGTAGCGCCACGCGCCATCCCAGTAGACCCAGCCGGTCAGCATGTAGCCGTTCTGGTCGAAGCGGTACACGTTGCCACCGAGCGTGAGGGTCTCGTTCTTGGCGTAGCCGCCGGCGCTGATCTTCCACCACCAGCCGGCGCCGTCGTTCATCCAGGTGCCCACCGTGTGATCGGGAGCGGGGGCAGGATCCGGGGTCGGATCAGGCGTCGGTGCGGGGTCCGGGGTCGGATCGGGGCTGGGCTCGGGCTCGGGTGCCGGCTCCTCGGCCAGGGCGAGGGTTACGAGACCCGATTCAGCGAAGCCGGCCTCGTTCATGGCCATGACACGGATGACCGAGCCGTTGTTCTCTCCGTCGATCGTGAGGGTCAGCTCGGGGCCGTTCTCCTCTTCGAGGATCGCCCACGAATCGGAACCCTCACGCTTGATCTGCCAGAACAGAGTCGGGGCGGGCTTGCCGCTCGCCTCGGCCTTGATCGTGACCTGCGTGCCTTCCTTCGCCGTCACGGTGCGGAAGGCGCCATCGCCGGAGATCTGTGCGTCTTCGGCGGGGTTGGCGGTCACGGTCAGCGGCTTGATGACCGGGGGTTCCTGATCACCGGGATCCGGGGTCGGTGCAGCGGCCGCGAAGGCCTCGACCTCCGCGAGCGCGAACTCGCCGAACTCAGTGGGCTGGATGACGCGGATGAAGCGCGCATTGAAGCCCTCGAAGTCGACCGCGCTCGGGCGGCCGCCGACTCCGTCGACCTTGATCATGTGGACGCCGTCAACAGCGCCGGCCGTGGTGGGGTTAAAGGAAGCGTCGAGGCGCGTCTCAGAGGCGACGACCCAGAAGTCGTGCAGACGCTGGTCGCAGGAGATTCCCTGGCAGTTGTCGGAGGAGGAGCGGTTCCAGACGTTGACGACACCCAGGGGGTGGGTTTCGCCGAGGTCGACCTCCCACCAGGGGTTGGCTTGCTTGCCGGTGTGGGCGACCGAGCCGTTGTCCCACATGCCGTCCGTGTTGCCGTCGACGGCGCGCGAGGCGGTGCCGCCCCAGCCGGTCGAGGACATGGTGGCCGTCTTGTTGAGGGCAAGGTTGTCGCTGCCCTTGGTGACGGTCAGTGTCGCACGCTGGGAGGTCGTGGAGCCGTTGGCGTTCGTGGCGACGGCGTAGAACTGCGCGCCGTCATCCTCGAGCGTCGTCGTCAGGGTGTACATGGCGTTCGTAGCGTCCGGAATCGCCGTTCCTTCACTCGCACCCTTGGGGACGCGGTACCACTGGATGGTGGCGGCCGGTCGGCCCGAGGCGACGACGGTGAAGGTGGCGCTCTCCCCCGCCTTGACAGATACCGAGGAGGGGTCCGTGGCGATGACGGGAGGCTGAGTGGCCGCGTTCTCGCCGTAGACGTGCAGGGTTGCGCTCACGGAGCGCAGGCCGATCGGGTTGGCGTAGTAGGAGGGGTGTGCCAGTTCGAGGCGCAAGGGCGTGACCTTGCCGGGCTCGAGGCGCAGGCCCTCGCCAACTTCACCGGCCTCAATCTGCGCGCCGGTCACCTCGATGGAGGTGGCCCCGAGGGTGATCTTGTAGGTCGTGGAGGCGTCGAAGTTGCCCGAGAACTTCAGGGTCAGGTCGGTGATGGCCTTGTCCGTCTTGTTCACCAGGTAGGCGTCGTAGGCCTGCGCGCCGGAGTAGCGCAGTGCGGAGGCTCGTCCGAAGAACTGCTCGGAGGAGATGGTCGCGCCGTCGACGGCGGTGACCGTCTGCGTGGGCACGTAGGTGGGGGCGGCATCGAAGGTGACCTTGACGACGGGGCGCAGGTTCGGCTCAGGGTTCTCACCCGACATGGTCACCGTGAGCGTGGTGCCGTCCTGGGTGAACTCGAGGGAACGGTCGGTGCCGTCCACGGTGACGGCGGTGACGTGGCCGCCGACGCTGGGAAGCGTCAGCGTCTTGCCGGGGCTCCACAGCTCGGGGAAGAAGTACAGGTCGTTGCCCTTGGTCATGACCTTGCCCCAAGCGGGGGCGGGGTACCAGGTCGGGCGAGCTCCCGTGATGGCGTCGGGGTGGCGCTGCATCCACTGGCCGACGTCGGTGACGACGCCGGCGTCGAAGGCCTCGATCGTACCGTCCCCCTTGGGGCCGATGTTGTAGGCGAATTGGCCACCCGAGGCGACCGTGCCGATGAGGTTGTTGACCAGCTCGCGTTCCTTGTAGCTCTTCGCGCTATCGTCGCGGTTCGCCCACGAGCAGTATCCCCAGCAGGCCGGGTAGATCGAGCGAATCGACTCCCAGGGACCCATGTGGAAGTCCGTGGTCACCGAGTTGTCACCACCGACCTCGAAGTCGCCGGCCTTGTTCCACACGCGCGAGTTGACCATCGTCTCGGGCTGGAGCTCGTGGACCCACTGTGCCATGCGCTGAGACTGCTCGGCGGTGGGGCCGCCCATGTCGAACCACAGCTCGGCGGATCGGGCCGTAGTTGGTGAGGAGCTCGGTCAGCTGGGGCTTGATGACGGTCGTCATCAGGTCCTCATCGATGGGGTTGACGTTCCCGTAGGGTTCGGGGGTCTGCTTGGTCCAGTCGATGATCGAGAAGTAGAAGGCGAGCTTGACGCCGAGCTTGTTGCACTCGGTGGACAGCTCCTTCATCGGGTCCTTGCCATAGTTGGACTGTTTGACGATGTTGTAGTCGGTCGTCTTCGTGTCCCACATGGCGAAGCCGTCGTGGTGCTTCGACGTGATCATCAGGTACTTCATACCCGAGTCGTGGACCGTCTTGCAGATGGCGGAGGCATCGAAGTTCGCGGCCAGGTCCTTGGCCTTGAGCAGGTAGTCGTCGGTGGGGATGTTCTCCCAGGCCTTAATCTGCTCGGGGTAGCCCATGCCCTGGCGGTGGCCGTTGTAGTAGCCGCCGTAGACGGAGTAGACGCCGAAGTGCATGAACATGCCGTACTGGAGTTCTTGCCACTTGGCGATCTTGGGGGTGGAGCTCAGTGGTACCGCTGCGGGGACGCCGGTAGGCGCTGGCGGCGCGTCGGCAAAACTCGGGGCGCTCATGGGTGCGAGCACCAGTGCCGTAGCGACCGCGCAACCGGCAAGCATTCGCTTGAGGTTCACGGGGTGTCCTTTCAAGGGGTAATGGTGGACGACAGTGTCCGTCCTCAACGGTGAGGATGAGGCGAACGTTACCCCACAGGGCTTTTCCATAAACCAGTTTGATAGTAGCTTTCTCACAAATCGGGGATTCCCCTGATTAGTAAACAACTTGACTCGTCGGATGTTTACGCTGACACGAGCACATACACGCCGAGCGGGCCGGATAATTCCGACCCGCTCGTGTTCGTCTCGCCCCTTCCGGAACGAGGCAGTGGCTCAGTTACGCCAGGATGCCGCCCTCTGCCCGGCCACCCACGCGGCCACCTGCGTGCGGCGCTGCAGGCCCATCTTCGACAGGAGAGACGTGATGTGGTTCTTCACGGTCTTTTCCGCGACACCCAGCTTCTCGCCGATCTCGCGGTTCGACAGGCCATCGCCAATCAGGTCCAGGACCTTGCGCTCCGACGGCGTCAGGTCGGCGGTCGGATCCTCGTGATCGACGCGGCGACGCGTCAGAGTGCGCTCGTCGAGCAGCACGCGACCGTCGGCGACCGCCTTGATTACGTCGGTGATTTCCGCGCCGCGCACGGTCTTGAGGATGTACGCGCGGGCACCCGCCTCGAGGGACTCAGCCAGGGCCTCGTCGTCGTCGAAGGAGGTGAGCACGACGGGGAGGATCTGCGGGTGGGAGGAACGCAGTCGATTCATGATGTCGATGCCGGTGCCGTCGGGCAGCTGCAGGTCCACCAGGATCACGTCGGGGCGCACCAGGTCAGCGCGACGCACGGCATCAGCAACGGAGCCGGCCTCGGCGACAACCTCGAGGGCGTCGTCGCGGTCGACGATCTCGGCAATGCCACGTCGAACGATCTCGTGGTCGTCAATGATCATGACGCGCGTACGCGCGGACGTATTTTCACTCACGTGTTGATTCTAACCGTCGGGAGGGCAAACGCCCTCGTGTACTTACTACTTCTCGGGAGACAGGCGGCTCATCGCATCCTGCGCGGCCGCGTTCTCCGCGTGCTTCTTCGACGAGGCCTGCCCCGAGCCGATCGGATCGGGGCGCTCGGAGACGAAAGCGCGGGCCGTGAACACGCGCTGGTGGTCCGGCCCCTCCCCCTCGACCTCGTAGGAGACCTCGCCCAGGCCCTGCGCCTGCGAGTATTCGATGAGGATCGTCTTCCAATCCTGGTGCTGGCCGCGCAAGGGGGCGTCCACGAGGAGGAAGCTCAGGCGCTCAAGGATGACCCGGCGTGCCTCTTCCAGGCCGCTGGTCAGATAGGTCGCGCCGATGAGAGCCTCGAAGGTGTCGGACAGGATCGAATCCTTGTCGCGTCCGCCGTGCATCGACTCGCCCTTGCCCAGGAAGACGAAGTCACCCAGGCCGATGCGGCGGGCGGCGGCAGCCAGGGGCTGCTGGGAGACAGTCGCGGCACGCATGCGCGACAGGTCCGACTCGGCCACGTCCGGGTACTGCTCGTAAAGCTTCTGCGCGATCACGATCGACAGGACGGAGTCGCCCAGAAACTCGAGGCGCTCGTTATTCGCGATGCCCCCGGCCTCGTTCGCGTAGGAGCGGTGCACGAGCGCCAGCTGCAGGAGCGGGGCGTCGATGCGGGTCCCCCACGCCTCCACCAGCGCCTCTGTGTCGGTACGCGGAGGAACGGGCAGGTGCTTGGAACGACTCATCAGGATCGCCCCGGCTCGGCATCGTCGCCCAGCAGGGAGGCCAGGGAGGCCAAGCGCGGGTCGACAACAAAGTGTTCATGGTCGGAAGGCAGATCCGCCCACTTCTCGCCGCAGACGTCGCACAGGCCCGCGCAGTCCTCACTGCACAGCGGGCGCGGATCCACGAGGGGAACGATCGCATCGCGCAACTGCGTCTCGATGTCGACGGTGTCGCGCTCGCCGATGACGAACAGGTCCTCGACCTCCTCATCGTCCTCGGAGGGGGTCAGGGCGGGCGCGTCGGCCTCGAAGTAGACCTCCGCACTGGAGACGTCGTGGTGGTCACGCACCTCGTCGAGGCAGCGCACGCACTCCCCAATAAGATCCACGGAGGTGGCAAGCTGGACGAGCACGCCGTCCTCGACGCTGGTGAAGTCCACCGACACGTCCAGGGGGACGCCGGGGACGGCCGACATGGAGGGTGTGCCCAGGTCGTCGGGGGTCACCCACACGAGGTCCTGGTGCAGCGTCGACCCCAGGGCGCGCGGCAGGCGCGCCAGGGACAGGGTCAGGGAATTATCACTCATTGGTCAGATCCACATCGGTGACGTCGACGCCGCGACGCTCGGCGATCGTGCGACGTCCAGCGTCGGTGCGACGCGCGAGGTCGGAGATGAGGTGGGCAAGCTCGTCCAGCGAGGAGGCCACGTAGTCGTCGGCGCCTTCACGCAGGGAGGCTGCCGAGCGCTTGGCCTCGGAGACGATCTCGCGGGCGCGATCCTCGGCCATGCGCACGATGTTCTCGGTGGAGACGATGCGGGCGGCCTGCGCGTTCGCGTCGGCGATCGTGGCCTCGGCGTCCGAGCGGGCCTGCGAAACGAGCGCGGTGGCCTCGTCGTTTGCGCGCGAGCGGGTGCGCTCGGCTTCTTCCTCTGCGTCGGCGAGGATCTGAGCGGCGCGCTCGTTGGCCTGATCGAGGGTCGAGGAGGCGCGCGAGTTCGCCTCGGCGATGCGGGTCTCGGCGGCAGAATCGGCGCGTCCCAGGACGGCGTCCGCGTCAGCGACGACGGCGTCGGCGGCCACGAGGTCCTCAGGCAGAGCCTCGCGGGCCTGGTCAAGCAGGTCGAGGATCTCGGCCTTGTTAACCATGATCGAAGCCGACAGGGCACCGCGCGCGAGG
Source organism: uncultured Xylanimonas sp. (assembly GCA_927911615.1). Taxonomy (GTDB): domain Bacteria; phylum Actinomycetota; class Actinomycetes; order Actinomycetales; family Actinomycetaceae; genus Pauljensenia. The sequence goes on along the minus strand of CAKMQM010000038.1, from coordinate 11,310 downwards.
ACTCGACAAGGTCCTCGATCTGGTCGAGGGCGGCGATCACGGTGGAGGGACCGTAGACGGTTTCCTCGTTCCACTCGTCCTGAGTCTGGTTGTCGGTCGTGTCAGCCATGGCTGCCTCCTGCATTCCACCGGGCATTATTCAGCTTCTATTGTCGGTCAAAAATCGCTCAATCGCTGGAGGGACATACCGAGAAATATCCTTTTTCAGACCCACGAGTTCGCGCACGGCGCTCGACGAGACGTGTGCGAGGGCCGGACGGGTCGGAATCCACCAGGTGTCGACGCCCCCGATCTCACGGTTGAAGACCGCCTGGGGGGGCCTCGTAGTCGACGTCGATCGAGGAGCGCACGCCCTTGACGATAAGCGTGGCTCCCAGGCGCGAGGCCTCGTCCATGGTCGCTCCCTGCAGCAGGACGACCTCAACGCCGCCGAGGTGGCCGGTGGCTTCCCGGATGAGCCTGACGCGCTCATCGGGGGCGATCAGGCCGCGCTTGGTGGGGTTCGCTCCGACACCGATGATCAGGCGGTCGGCGATGGCACAGACGCGCTCGGCGACGTCGAGGTGCCCGTTTGTGAAGGGGTCAAAAGAACCGGGGAACAGCGCGATCATCGGTCTTCCTCCTCCGCGCTCGACGAGGCCTGGGCGTCCTCGAGGGGCTGCGGGCTGTCGACGGATTCGTCCTTGGGCAGGGGCGGACCGGCGAAGTAGGCGATGGTTTCGCCCCAGGTGCGCTGGTCCTCGAGGACGAGGAAATCCGGCCACGTCGGAGCGGGCGCGCGCGTAGAGCGTTCGACGACGACGAGGGCATCGGGGCCGATCCACGGGCCGAGGGAGGCCAGCACCGTCGTCATGTCGTCTTCTGCGATGTCGTAGGGAGGGTCAATGAAGACCAGGTCAATGTCTCCCGCGAGCGCTTCCCCGTTGCGCGCTCCCAGGTAGGTGCGCGCGTCGGCGGTGACGACGCGGGCCGGCAGCCCCGTCGAGCGAACGTTCGCGGAGGCGACGCGGGCGGCGGCCGAAGCCTTTTCGACGAGGGTGGCGTGGGCGCCTCCGCGCGACAGGGCTTCCAGGCCGAGGGCACCCGTTCCGGCGTAGAGGTCGAGGACGGTCGCGCCGTCCAGCACGTTCATGTGGTCCAGGCGTGAAAAGAGGGCCTCGCGCACCCGCTCGGAGGTGGGACGGGTACCGGACTTGGGCACGGCGAGGGTACGCCCCTTGGCGCTACCTGCGACGATTCTGGTCATACCCCTACCCTACCGGGCGCACCTCAGGAGCGTTGCATCCACTCGATCTGTCCGTCCGATGCGGCGCGCAGCGCCCGGGCGAGGTCCGGGTGGCGCTCCAGCGTCGGGTCCTGTTCCAGGAGGGTTTCGGCTTCGCCTTTCGCGCGGCGGATGAGCGTCTCGTCGCGGCGCACTGACAGGAAGCGCAGGTGGGTGGCCGTGCCCGACTGGCCGGCTCCAAGCACGTCGCCTTCCTTGCGAAGGCACAGGTCGGCCTCGGCGAGCTCGAAGCCGTCGGTCGTGTCCGCGAAGGCCTGCAGGCGCGCCCTGCCCGAGTCCGTGAGTTCGTGTCGATGCATGGCGATGCACAGGGAGGGCAGGGAGGAGCGTCCGACGCGCCCGCGCAGCTGATGAAGCTGGGCGAGGCCGAATTGTTGGGCGTCAAGGATGACCATGAGGGTCGCCTCCGACACGTCGACGCCGACCTCGATGACGGTTGTGGCGACAAGGAGGGGTGCGCGCCCGGTGGAGAAATCCTCCATGATCTGCGCCTTCACCGGCGAGGGCGTGCGTCCCGTCAGCTCGTGGATGGCGACGCCAGACAGGGCCGGATGGGAGCGCAGGTACGCGGCGACCTCCTCGACGGAAGCGAGGGGGCGTGCGCCCTCCTCCTCGGCGTCGGCGACATCATCGGAGGCGTCGATGCGCGGGCACACGACGTAGACGCGACGCCCCTGGGCGATCTCCTCCGCGGCCCGCGCCCACGTGCGCTCCACCCACGCGGCGTTGGCGCTGTCGGCGAGGTAGGTGGCCACGGGGGTGCGCCCCGAGGGCATCCCGCTCATACGCGTGTCGTCGAGATCTCCGAAGACCGTCATGGCGATCGTTCGCGGAATCGGAGTCGCGGTCATGACGAGCTCGTGTACCGCGCGCCCGTCCTCACGCGCCCCGCGCAGCGCGGCTCGCTGCTCGACGCCGAAGCGATGCTGCTCGTCGACGACAACGAGAGCCAGGTCCGCGAAACGCACGCTCTCCTGGAAGAGAGCGTGGGTTCCCACGACGATGAGCGGCTCTGCCGCGTTCATCGCGCTGTGAATCTCGCGGCGGGCTGCGGGCGTCGTCGACCCCGTCAGCAGGCGAACGTCCGGGGCGTCCATCCCCAGGGGCTCCAGGAGCGCCCGCAGGGAGGCGGCGTGCTGCTCCGCCAGGACCTCGGTCGGCGCGACGAACGCACCCTGGTGACCGGCGGCAACCACCTGAAGCAGCGCGCTGAGCGCGACGACGGTCTTGCCCGATCCCACGTCTCCCTGCAGGAGCCGCTGCATCGGCAGCTCGCCGGACAGGTCGGCCCCGATCTGCGCGATGGCCTCGCGCTGGGAGTCCGTGAGTTCAAAAGGCAACGACGAGCGGAAACGCTCGCACAGCGGCGCGTCGACCGGCGAGGCCAGCGCCGCCACGGCCCGAGCGCCCCTGCGCTGCGCGGCCAGCCCCACCTGGAGGACGAAGGCCTCGGCGAAGGCCAGGGCCTTACGGGCCTGCTGGTAGTCCTCGTCCGTCTCGGGCTGATGCAGGGCGCGCAGGCACTCGGCGTGGGAGGCGAAGCCGGCGCGCTCGCGGACGTCGGCAGGAACCGGGTCGGGCACATCGGCATCGTCCAGGTGGTCCAGCACCATGCCAACTGCTCGGGCAATCGCCCACGAGGCCAGCGATCCGGTCGCCGGGTAGATCGGGATGGGGCGCGAGGCGATGCGCTCGATGTCCTCCCCGTCCACGCCCTCGAAGGAGGGATGGGTGAGTTGCAGCTTGCCGCGGTAGGCCCCGACCTTGCCGGCGAAGAGGAAGGACTGCCCCGGCGTCAGGAGACGCTCGATGGGGGCGAGCTTGTACTGATTCTTCGCGAAGAAGGTCGCCGACAGGAACTGAACGCCGTCGGTGAGGGTGACTTCCAAGCGCACGCCCGAGCCGGATCGGTTGGCGACCAGGTGTGCTCCGGCGACCTCGGCGAGGATCGTCACGTCCTCGCCTTCGCGCAGGGAAGAGAGCGGCGTGAGGCGACCCCAGTGGTAGTAGCGGCGCGGCGCGACCATCAGCAGGTCACCAACCGTCACCACACCCGCGCCCTCGAGAGCCTTCGCCGTCTTTTTCGGCAGGCGCAGGGACAGGGGGACGTCGAGTGCACTCACGAGGCGCACCCCGCGACCAGGCTCGGCCCGCTCTGCCCGCCGTCCCAGGTCTCCAGGTCGATCGTCGACGACGCGTCGCGCGTGGAGAGCAGCTGGCGAACGGTGGCCACGGTGTAGGGGCCGTCATCGTCGCGCGAAATAAGGAGGCGCCAGGAATCACCGCCACTGCGTGAGGCTTCGGCCAGGGCCTCGGCGATGCCCTCCGGGTCGCCGCCCGGGGGCAGCGGGGCGCTCGCACACGAGGCGAGGGCATCGTGTGCACCGTCGCGCAGCATGCGTGCCAGCGTCGGAGCGGCCTCAACACCACCCGGCTGGGGCACGAACAGTGGGGCGCAGGCTCGCGCGACCGCGAGGACGTCGAGGTCATCGCGACTACCCGCACGCAAGATCGCTGGGACACCCGGGGCGGGCGAGGGCAGCACCGAGGCCACGGTACCGACCAGGGAGGCGCTGGCCTCGTCGCACGTGGCCACGAGGGTCACGCCCGTGCGCGAGGTCGCCGCAGACACGATGCCCGCGGCATCCCCAGAGCTCAGGTCCAAGAACACCACCGCTCCTGCGCGCGCGAGATCTTCGACGAGGCCGGGGGCACTGGTGCAAGCAATGACGCGAGCACGCTCAACGCGGCGCATAGGTCGGCGCTGCAGCAGGCGCACGCCGCGGTGGCTCAGGCCCTCGTCGGCCAGCTCGTCAATGCCGATCTGCGCGTCCGGGCGAGCATCGCAGACCTGGAAGCGAATGACCTGTCCCGAAGTGGGGTGCGCGGCCAGCGGCGCGGAGGTGTCCACGTGCAGCCTCCACTCCCCCATGCCAAAGAGATCAACCCTGCCCACGTAGGACAGGCGCGCTCCCAGACCACCGAGGCGCGCGAGCAGCGCGTCCAGGTCCTCCTGGGTCCCCTCCAGGATGATGTCGACCGTGAAGTCGCGGCCGGGCGGAGGGGAGGCGGCCTCGGGCGCACGCGAATGGCGCTCCGCGAGATCGGCCAGCATAGCGGTGAACGACTGAAGGATTCCGGCGTCACCCCGCATCGAAGCGTCGATGCAGGCCAGAACCAGGGCGATGAAGGCGCCACCGGGGTCGATACGCCCCGTCGCCTCGTTCGTCGCCTCGACGAGGCCGATCTGCGCCTGGGAAGAGAAACGAGAGAAAAACGTCGTCGACCTCCGGGAGCGTCGCCCCCAGGTCCTCAAGTTCGCGCACCGCACCGCCGAGCATTTCCACAAGGGCGTCGGACCACTCGATGGAGGAGGCCGCGGGGGTCAGGGATGCGGCGAGCATGCGGCGCAGCACGAGAGGCGTGACGTGATGCTCGTCCCCGAGAGCGCCGGCCCACGCCTCGAAAAGAGCTCCGAGGGCTATGCCGCTGTGTCCGAGGCCGCGGCGGATAATCGTCTCCACGGCCGCTTCGAGCGCGTCGCGCAGGTGAGCGCGCGGGTCCAGGGAGTCCATGGCGGCCTCGAGCGCAGCCATCGTCGCTGCACCATTCGACCCCGTGTCACAGTCTGCCCCATCCCATCCGTCCAGGTCATCAAGGAAGGGTGCAAGCCTGGCGGCCTCCTCAGCCCCGGCGCGACACGCCTCGATAATGACAGATGCATTCAGCTCCATGACTCCCCTTTCAGCCCCCTCCCATTGTCCCTGCGCGGCTCGGTGTGTGCGACCTGACACGACCCAGATCGGCTGCGACTTGTTGAAAGCGTGGTTCGTCCGCTATTCTGTCATGGTTGCCTTCGGTTCAAGCACCGAAGGATGCGTTCTCCGCAAGCGCGGAGACAAAGACTGAACTGGAAGACATACCGAGGAGAACATCGTGGCTGCCGTTTGTGACGTGTGCGGTAAGGGACCCGGCTTCGGCAAGAGCGTGTCGCACTCGCACGTTCGCACCAACCGCCGGTGGAATCCGAACATTCAGCGCGTTCGCGCCCTTGTCAATGGGACGCCCAAGCGCCTGAACGTCTGCACCAAGTGCCTGAAGTCCGACAAGGTCGCCCGCGCGATCTGAGTCGACACTGACGTAACGCCGGAGGGGCGAGCCAACGGGCTCGCCCCTCCGGCGTTTATCTCATCTACTCCACCATTACTTGCACCCCGCGCACGTACGGGTCAGCGCCCGCGACGTCTCGTCGCGGGCGCTGACCCGTACCTTGTGCGTCCGGATTCCCCGTCCGCTCTCAGGACGCGAGGCTCAGAGGAGATCCGCGGCCAGGTCGAGCGGGGTTCCGAAACGGTGGTTCGTGATCGACACTGCCTGCTCGCGCAGGAACGGCAGCAGCTCCGAGTGCGGCCAGGCCGTGACAGCCCCCGTGTACAGGGCGACGTCGGGGCTGCCACCACTCGCGCGGGTTGCCTCCACCCAGCGCTGCTGCGAGCTTTCATCGCGCGGCCCCAGGACACGCACGCGCATGCCCAGTCCACCGGAGTTCGCCACCATCGCCAGGCGAGAATCCCACGAGGGCGCATCTTCGACCGCCACCTCGATATCCCAGCCCTCCAGCAGCTCCCGGATGGCAGCCGGAAGCTCATCGGCAACGGACAGCCCGATGGGGCCACCCGCGAGGATGCCCGCTGCCAGCACACGCACGGTGTCGGCGAGGGCAGTCCCGCTCCCGGCGCGCACGAGGACCGGTGTGGAACGGTAGCGCAGGACATTGCGTTCGCAGGCCATGCCGGTAACGTCGCGGTTGGCTCCGTAATCGGATGCCCAGGCAGCACCATCGGCGGCGACGGCACGACTCAGTTCGGCCGCATCGTCCGCGCTCAGGTGAGATTCAGCTGCACGACACAGGGCGAGCACACTCGGATCGAGCGCCTCCACGGGAGCACTGGTCTCCCCCACGCTCGCATCGCGAGCGGGATCGACCTCGCCCAGACCCAGCAGGTAGGAGGGACCGCCAGCCTTCGTCGTTGACCCGATCGCGGAGCGCTTCCAGCCACCGAAAGGCTGACGGCGAACGATCGCGCCCGTAATCCCACGGTTGACGTAGAGATTGCCGGCCTCGATGCCCTCCAGCCAGGTCGCCAACTCACCCGTGTCGAGAGTATGGAGGCCGGATGTCAGTCCGTAGTCGACCTCGTTGACGGCCTCGATCGCGTCCTCGAGGGTGTCGACGCGCATGACGCCGAGGACGGGCGCGAAGTACTCGGTCAGGTGGAACTCACTGCCGGGTACCACACCCGCGCGGATACCCGGGGTCCACAGTCCATCGCCCAGGTACCGGGGCTTGAGCACCCAGTGCTCGCCCTCTCCCAGGGTGGTCAGGCCTCGCACGGCCTTCTCGTCGTCGGGCACGACAACCGGGCCGACCTGCGAGTCCAAGGATGCCGGCAGACCCACGCGCAGCGAGGCGGCCGCATCCACGAGCTGGCGAGCGATACGGCTCGAGCGCCCCGCAGATCCGACGAGGATCAGCAGCGAGGACGCCGAGCACTTTTGTCCCGCGTGCGCGAAGGCCGAATGAACGATGTCGCGCACCGCCAGATCGGGGTCAGCGGACGGCGTGACGATGATGGCGTTCTTGCCGCTCGTCTCGCCCAGCAGGTGCATGTCGGGCTTCCACGAACGGAAGAGGCGGGCCGTGTCGTACGAGCCCGTCAAGACAACGCGATCAACACCCTCATGCGTCACCAGGTAGCGCGACACGTCTCCGTCCTCGAGCGGGGCGAGCGCCACCAGATCGCGGGGAACCCCGGCCTCGTGGAAAGCCGCGACGAGTTCCGCGGCGCAACGCTTGGCCGGCGGGGCCGGCTTGAGGATCACCGCGCTGCCCGCCGCCAGAGCGGCGGCGACGCCACCCACGGGAATAGCCACGGGGAAGTTCCAGGGTGAGGCAACGACAGTGACGTCCACGGGCACGAATCGCGCGCCCGCCATGTAGGCCTCATCGGAGAGCTGCAACGAGGCCTCCGCGTAGTGATGACAGAAGTCGATCGCCTCGCTCACCTCGGGATCGGCCTGATCAACGGTCTTGCCGGCCTCAGATCCGGCGACCTCGATGAGCTCGCCCCGGCGCGCGGCGAGAACATCGCCGACGCGATGCAGCGCGGCTGCACGCTCCTCGGGGTCCAGGGCCTGCCAGGCGTGCGCCGCCTTGGTACTCGCCTCGACGAGAGCGTCGATCGCCTCGTGTGTGGCCAGGGCCTGCGCGCCGGCACGCACGGCTTCCACACCTCGCGTCGAGGCGGGGATGGCCGCAGCAATCTCGCGAGCCCACTGGCGATTGGCCGCCAGGGCGGGATCTGAATCCGGTTCGGAGACAAAGGGACGACGCGCGCGCTCAGCGAGGCTCCCCTGCTCAGCCGGAACCCCGGCCTGACGCTCGGCCAGACGATCCTGGACGCGGTTGGGAACCGGCAAGGGGGCGTCCGGATCAACGTCGGAGAGCGCGGCGAGGAAACGGTCACGTTCCCTGGCGAAGACGTCCTCATTCGTGGCGATGTCGAAGACCCCGGACATGAAGTTCTCAGGCGCGGCGTTCTCCTCGAGTCGGCGCACCAGGTAGGAGATGGCGACGTCGAACTCTCGGGGGTTGACGACCGGGACGTACAGGAGCAGGGAGCCGACATCGCGTCGGACAACCTCTTGAATGCCGGTGGCCATGCCGGAAAGCATCTCAAACTCAACACTGTCCTCGACGCCGCGTGCTGCCCGCAGCTCGTAGGCGAACGCAATATCGAAGACGTTCTGCCCAGCGACGCCCAAGCGAATCGCCCGGGTGCGCTCGGGCGTCATCGCCCAGTTCAGCATGCGCTTGTAGTTGGTGTCGGTAGCCTGCTTGGATGGCCAGGTCGTCAGCTCCCAGCCGTGAATCTCGGCGTCCACCCTCTCCATGGACAGGTTCGCGCCCTTGACGATGCGGACCTTGATGCGCGAGCCACCCGCGTCCACGCGTGCGCGCGCCCACTCCTGGAGACGCTGGAGCGCACCGAGCGAATCGGGCAGGTAGGCCTGGAGGACGATGCCGGCCTCGTAACCGCGCATATCCGGCTGGTCGAGGATCGCGGTGAACACTGCGATCGTCAGGTCGAGGTCTTTGTAGTCCTCCATGTCGAGGTTGAGGAAGGTCCCATGATCGCGAGCAAGGCGGTAGAGCGGCAGGAGGGCGCTCACGCCGTGGTCGACGACCTCCTCGAAGCCCCACGGGTTGTGGGGGCCTGTCACCGCGGAGACCTTGATGGACACGTAGTCGACATCCTCGCGGGTCACGAGGCGCGAGACCTCGGCCAGGCGGTGAGATGCTTCCTTCTCGCCGAGGACAGCCTCTCCAAGGAGGTTCACGTTCAGGCGATGGCCGCCCTGACGCAGGCGGGCGAGCGCGGGCCCCAGGCCCTTGTCGGTCGCATCGACGACGAGGTCACCGACTATCTCGCGGAATACACGACGGGCCACCGCCGTCACCGTGCGCGGGGCGAGGAGCGATGCGGTCGAGCCGAGGCCCATCGCCGCAGCCAGGGCCGGGGGCAGGAAGTTTTTACGCCCTGCCGACAGGCGCTTCATAGCTGCGGCGGCCACGTCCAGGTCCGCTGGACGCACGACATCATCGACGAATCGGGTCGTAAAAGTAAGCCCCTCCGGATCGGCGAGGATACGAGACAGGAGTTTGGCCGAGCGCGGCGTGGGCTCAAAGGCCGATTCATCGGCCCATCGGCGGGCCCGAATGATCGCCCGCTCCCCCAAGGCCCATAGGTCATCGGGGCAGCGTCGAGCGCTGGCATTGTGGTGGGACGGGGCGGGAACAGCGGCGTTCGCCATGCGTAGACCTCCAGGCGTGGATATGCGACGGATTCTCGGCCTCGCGTGGAGCGCCAACGCTGGACACGCTCAGCACAACTCCCGACGTTGTGAAGGATGCTGGTTTGTCCATCGTAACGCGCATACGACCTACCCGTGTTGGCATCGCACAACACCAATATGATCAAACAAGGGACCTAAGCCCCGAAACGCAAGAAAAGCCCACAAAGTCAGATATCAAGTGTCGCTTCTCACACGCGAGCCGTGGACCTGCACGGCGATACCCCGCCTCACTCGGAGCGAATAAGCCACCGCTCTTTCATGTCAACCGCGACGCCAGCCATGACCTCGTGCATATTGAGCGCACGGCCACCGTCCGCGCGCGAGCAAAGCCACTGGACCTGGAGCCCGTCCGATATCGCAACGAGTCGACGCGCGATCTGCTCACTCGGAGCATCCTCACGCACCTCACCCGTGGTCTTGCCGTGCTCGAAAGCCTCAACGAGGTAGGAAATAGCACCGATCAGGTGCTCGCGGAACCACGGATGCGCCTGATGCTTCGAATCAATGACGGCAGCCGACATCGCCGTGTAGAGCGCCACGCCGTCGGGATGGCGCTGATTGTGTGCCACCATGTCCACCCAGGCATCCAGCGCGGCCTCAGCCCCCTCCTCGGGGCGCGGCAGTCGGCTGACAATGCGGCGATCACGCTCGTCCAGGACGGCCGCGAGCAGCTGATCCTTCGAGGAGTAGTGATGCAGGAGCCCCGCCTTCGAAATATCGGAGGCACGCGCGATGTCTGCAAGCGAGGTTGCCACGTAGCCCCGTGTCGAGAAAAGGGTGAGTGCCTCCGACAGGATGCGCGCCTTCTTATCCTCGCTACCGGCTTTCGGACGGCCGGGCCGACGGGTGCTCGTTGCCTTAGCATCGTTGCTCATGCGGGCTGCTCCATGTTCGGTGTGACAGAGTTACCAACAACCCATCATAGCGTGCAACCGCCTATGCGCCACCGGGTATGCGCACTTCTTTCGTCGAGTCCGCATACCGGTGCATGAATGGCATGATTCGGCGCCTTAGTAGCCGAATCGAACCTCGAACTGCGGCTTGCCCGAAGCGTCCAACTCGAGCTTGCCATCCTTATCGGTCTTCACGGTCGCCGTCACCCGGGACGTCACGTCACGCTGCTTGTCCCAGCTCTCCATGCCCTGGATCGTGAACGTTGCCTCGCCGGTATAGACACCGCCTTCATCCGTCGTTGCTTTCATGGCCGTGGGCATCGTCTTGACCTGCAGCAGGGCCAGAGTCCGGGACTGAACCGCGCTCGGGCATGCCGTATCGATGTTGCCCGGAACGGTCGCGCACGAGTTCGTGAGCGCGGCCGCAGCATCGAGCGCGGCGGCAGCCATCTTGTCGTTGTAGGTACCCTTCAGCTCGACCGTGCCACCGTAGTAGGAGCTGTCGTAACCCGTTGCCGCCTTCACCGAAATGGTCTTAGGCGCAGCATCGATGTACTCGCCCGTCTCCTCCGGGGTGAACGTGTAGACGCCCGGGTAGAGCACGATGGAGCTACTCGGGGCTTCCTTCAGCGTCGCGACCGACATCTTTTCGCCGCCGATCGAGAAGTGCGTGACGTTGTCTGCCTGCACATCCACGCGAGCAACCATCGCATCCTGGATCTTCCAGTTCTTCAGCAGGCCAAAGGTCTTCTTCGCTTCACTGACGCGGAAGGATCGGGTGAAGCGTTCGCCGTCGAGGCGCATCGTCGCCGTCACCACCCGTTCCTTCGAGTGCTCCGCATCGTCCACGGTCACGTCCTCAACCTCGATGCGGGCGCTCGACGAGGCCATGACCTCGTCCGAGAGGAAACCGCGCTGATCGTTGGGCAGGCCCGGATCGACCATCGCCGTCGCGGCGCTGGCCTTGCCGTCCGCGAGCAGATCAAGATACTGGCGAACCTGCGCCTCGGGCGTGCGCGTCCAGTTCGCGATCGCCAAGGCGACGGTTGCGACAACCCCGAGCACCACAAGGGCCACAACGCCCACGACGATGCGCTTGATGCGACGGCGGCTCTTATCCGACATCGGCGTAAAGGTCACGCCCGCCTGCGGGACTGCGACAGCCGGAGCGACCACATTCTGGGGGCTCGGGGCGGGCGGAGGTGTCGGGCTCTG
>CAKMQM010000037.1:0-13112 GCA_927911615.1 uncultured Xylanimonas sp. | reverse complement strand
GCCCTCGGAGGAGTGCGTGTTGCCCTGCGCCGGGGGACGAGGACCCGAGCGATTCGCTGACCGGTCGCCGCTCGCGCATCGACGTCGTTATCGACGCGGATGGGCGCGCCGGAATGCACGAGTTCCGCGGACGCCGCATTATCGCGCTCGAGGACATGCCCCTGGCTGTGCCCGAGATCCGCGAGCTCGGACTGTTTGACGAGGGCACGCCGTGGCGTCGCCTGTGGAGGCCGGGTGACCGCGTGCGCGCGGTGGCCCCCTCCGGTGGCGATCCCGTCGTCCTGATTGGCGAGGACACGTACGCCGCCGACGGCGTGCGCATCGACGCCGACGTGTTGCGCTGGAACGTGGCTATCGGCTCCGGCGTTGAGTCGTACTACGTGCGTCCCTCGGGTTTCTGGCAGACGCACGTGCGCGGCGCTGAGGTGCTCGCGAATGCGGTGCTGGCTGCGGCGTTTGGTGCCGACGAGGCCGTGGCTGGTCGCGCGGTCATGGAGCTGTACTCGGGCGCTGGCCTGTTCTCAGTGCCGCTCGCGCGCGCCGTCGGCGAGTCGGGCCGCGTCGTGACGCTCGAGGGCGACGAGGGCGCCGTGCGCGACGCCGGCGAGAACCTCGCAGCCTTCGACTGGGTGGACGCTTTCGCCGGAAACGTTGATCGCGAGGGCGTCGTCGACCTGTCGGGCCAGCTGGGTAGCGTGCCGGACGTTGTCGTGGCCGATCCGCCGCGCGCCGGTGCGGGAGCCGAGGTGTGTGAGGCGATCGCGGCCACGGGTGCCCTCGCGTCGTCCTCGTGTCCTGCGACCCGGCAGCGGGCGCGCGCGACTTGCGTGCCCTCACCGAGGCTGGATACGAGCTTGAGTCACTGCAGGCGTGGGATCTCTTCCCGCATACCCACCACGTGGAGATGGTCTCGGTCCTTTGCCGCTAGCGGCTCCTCCTGCGCTCCTGCATGCGCGAGCCCCACGACGTCTGCGTGCGGGCCTCGATCGCGCGTCGCTGATCGCCGGTACATGCGATCCACCAGGTCGCGCTCGGACACCCAGCCGACCACTCGTCGATCCTCATCCACGACAGGTAGCGACTGCAATCCTGTGCGCCGCAGCGCACCGAGAACCTCGGACGGGGGAGCGGAGGCTGCCACGGCCTCGTCGATGAGAGGCAAATCCGACAGGGGAGCGTCCAGCGAGCCATCCTCCTGCGTGAGCTCGGCCAGACGCAGTGAGGATACGAGGCCGACGAAGCACCGGTCCTCGTTTACGACGGGCAACACTGACTCCTTCGTGCGACGCAGCGCTGCGATGGCTGACGCGGCGCTCGCCCCACACGAGAGCGTTTCGGGAGCCTCCGTCAGCCACTCGGACGCCGCGCGAGTGCCGAGCAGCGTGCCCTCGACCGGGTCGTCGAGCACGTCGCCGCGGCGGCGCAGCTTCTCCGTGTAGATCGTCGCGCGGGTGAGGAAACGCGAGGCACCCGTCGCAATCACGACCGCGAGCATCATCGGCAGGATCAGCGAGAACTGGCCGGTCATCTCCACGATGATGAGCACCGCCGTCATCGGGGCGCGCGCGGCACCCGCGAAGGCGGCTCCCATGCCCACCACGGCGAACACCCCGACGGGAGAATCCGACAGGGGCGAGATGATGTCTCCGAAGGCGGCGCCCGCCATCGCGCCGATGAACAGCGTGGGCGCGAAGACGCCGCCCGAACCGCCCATGCCAATCGTGAACGACGTGAACACAGCGCGGCCCAGCATGAGGGCCAGCAGGAACGCGATCGAGTAATTCCCCGCGATCGCCTCCTCCTCAAGCGGATAGCCCGAGCCGAACATGTAGGGGAAAGCGACGAGAGCCGCGCCGAGGGCGAGGCCGAGCACGCCCGGACGCGCCCACTCGGGCAGATGCGTGCGCGCCCACAGCCAGTCGATCGCGTCCTCCGAGGCGTACAGGAGCTTCGAGAAGCCGAGGCCGCACAGCCCCGCGACGAGGCCGAGGAGCGCCACCCACCAGATGTCCGACATCGACGCGAACGTCAGGTTGTCGGCGACGCGAATGACCATCTCGTCGCCCTGTAGGATGCGCGCGACCACCGAGGAGGTGACGGCTGAGAGGACGACAAAGCCGAAGGTCTCGGCCGTGAACTCGACGAGGATCACTCGAGGGCGAACACCGCGCCCGCGAGGGGAGCGTGGAACGTGGCCGCGATGCCGGCCGCCGACCCGCACGAGGCCAACAGAACCACGCGGGAGACGGGCATACGCAGCCACGAAGCGATGGTAGATCCCAGCGACGCGCCCACCTGCACGATTGGGCCCTCGCGTCCCGCCGACCCGCCCGAGCCGATGGTGAGGGCCGAGGCCAGGATCTTGACGATGGCGACGCGCCCCGGGATACGCCCACCCTTACGGCGCACCGCGAGCATCACCTCAGGGATGCCGTGCCCCTTCGCGGAGGGTGCGAAACGCTGGATGAGCGGCCCGTACAGCATGCCGGCGATGGCGGGGGAGAGGAGCAGGAAGAGCCACGGTGGCCAGCCCCACACGCCGTGCGGCTGGCGACGTGGGTCGTGTACTCGTCGAAGCCGGTGGAGACCCACGTCCACGCGCGAATCGCCAGGTTAAAGACGACGGCTGCCGCGCCGACGACCGCGCCAACGAGTGCGGCGGCCACGCCGAGCAGGGAACGATGCGCGGCGACCGTATGGCCGACGCGCAAGCGAGTCCCCGCAGCCGGTTCCTCTGGCTGCGGGGACTGACTAAGAGGTATCACAGGTTTGCGATCTCCACGTGAATGGGGGCGTCGGTGGCGATGCCCCAGACGGTCCTGTAGAAGGCCAGCTCCGACTGCCACGCATCCTTGATGTTGATGGCCGAGCGGAAGAGGTGTCCCTCTCCCTGATAGAGCTTGAGGGCGACCGCGTTACCGTTGGCGCGCAGCGCCTCGTACATCTCCTGGGCCTGCGAGGCGGGAACAACCGGGTCGTCGGTGCCCTGCAGGAGCATGAGCGGCGTCTTAATATCACCGACACGGTTGATGGGCGAGCGCTGCGCCCACACCGGGTCGGAGGTGTCATCGGTGCCGAGCAGAATTCCGTCGTAGTGCGACTCGAACTTGTGGCTGGTTTCCTTCAGCTTCACCAGGTCGGCGATGCCCGAGAACGACGCGCCCGCAGTGAATACATCGGAGGATGCAAGCGCGTTGAGTACGGTGAAGCCACCGGAAGAACGACCGCGGATCGCGATTCGCTTCGGATCGACGCGGCCCAGATCGATGAGGTACTGAGCGCCGTCGACGCAGTCCTGAACGTCCATGACGCCCCAGTTGCCGTTGAGGCGCTCACGGTAGGGACGGCCGAAGGACGTCGACCCGCGGAAGTTCACGTCGAGAACCGCAAAGCCGCGGCTGGTCCAGTACTGGAAGGGAACCTGCAGGCCGGGGCGGGCCGCTTCAGTCGGTCCGCCGTGCACGTTGACGATGAGCGGGGGCAGCTCGCCCTCGGGGGCGGCGAACTCGGGGTTCACGGGCGCGTAGTAGAAGCCGTGAGCCTCCTCGCCGTCCGAGGTCTTCCAGGTGAGCATCTCAGCCGTGGAGACGAGGGCGGTGGGCACCTCGGCCTCCGACGAGGGACGCAGCACCTTGGTCTTGCCGCGCGACACCTCGATGATCGCGGGAGTGTGCGTCGCGGAATCCGCGAGGAAGACGACGCGGCCATCCGCAGCGGCGACGTTACCGATCGGCCACCAACCGGTCGCCCACTCCTCGGCCATGCCGTTGTCGATGCGTACAGTGCCGATGTGCCAGACCTGGTCCTCGGCCCACGAGCACACGAGGTAGTCGTTGTCGTAGTTGTCGTAGGAGTGCAGGCCCAGCTGCCAGTGTGGGTGCGAGAATGCGTGAGGTCCCGGGTGCAGCGCGCGAGTGCGCAGACGCGAGGTCCAGGCGTTCAGGTCCTCGCCCTCCTGCCACACAAAGCCCTGAGTGCGGTACAGGTTTGCCCAGCCGGAGGAGTCATCCACGTGGATGAGATCGCCGTCGAGCGTCCAGCGCGGCTCGTAGACGCACACGCCCGGGCGATCCACCAGGACGACCTCCTGATCGATGGTGCCCTCGAAGGTCAGGGACGCGACGCGCAGCTGAGAGTACGTCCACGGCATGTTCGGGTGGTTCCACGTGATCCAGGCGATCTTGGTGCCGTCGGGGGAGACCGTCGGAGCCTGAGCGAAGTCGGTGCCCTCAAACACCGTGATGATTGCGCTGTCGTCGCGGGCAGCGGAGCCATCGAGAGGAATAGCGACGATCTTGTTGACGGGCTCGCCCGGGGCAGAGTGGTCCTCGGCCACCGCGTACACGAGGTCGCGCACGTCGGCGATCCAGAAGTCACCGTAGCGGACCTTCGACAGGGTCGTCAGGGGACGCACAACGCGGCGCGGATCGGCCGTATCAAAGGCGTAGACGCGGCCGTCAGTCTGATCGGAGAACACGATGACGCCGTGGTGAACGGCGTATGCCTTGCCGCCGTACTCGTGCACGCGCGTGCCGACATCGGGCAGGCGGGAACCGTCGATGAGAGGCAGAACCTCACCCGTTTCCCCCGTACCGCGACGGCGCAGCAGCGTCCCACGTCCGCCCTGGCGCGGATGTCCCTCCACCCAGTAGGTATCGGGTCCGTCGACGCGAACCTGGGAGAGCATGACCGAACGGGCAGTGAAAGAATCGCCCGAAATGGGGGACTTCCACAGGCCGTGGGGTGCGACGGTGACGGACATAGTGCCTCCTTAAGCGGTACGGCGAGCCAACACCACCTATCTTAGTGCGCGCGCTTGTCGCCTGCGCGGGCCGAACGTACCTGACATGCACTTTGATCTGTAGATGAGACGCTCGGGCAACTACACTGGTTCTCATGTCTGGAACACGAGAGTCACGCGACCTGCTGTCGCGCTGCAGCGCACCGCGGGAGCTGCGTCGCCTGGAACGCGAGCAGCTGGACGAATTGGCGGCGGAAATTCGCGCGTTCCTGATTGACAATGTGTCGCGCACGGGCGGACATCTCGGCCCGAACCTGGGCGTTGTCGAGCTGACGATCGGCCTGCACCGGGTGTTCCGCTCCCCGCAGGACACGATCATTTTTGACACCGGCCACCAGGCGTACGTGCATAAGCTCCTCACCGGACGTCAGGATTTTTCGTCGCTGCGTTGCGCGGGTGGCCTGTCTGGCTACCCGTCGCGCGGTGAGTCTGAGCATGATGTCGTCGAGTCCTCGCATGCGTCGGCGTCGATCGCGTGGGTGGATGGCATCTCGCGTGAGAAGCATCGCCAGGGGGATCGCACCTGGACCGTGGGTGTCATCGGCGATGGCGCGCTGACGGGAGGCCTCGCCTGGGAGGCGCTGAACAACATCGCGACGGCGAAAAACCGCCGCATCATGATTATCGTCAACGACAACGGTCGTTCCTATGCGCCGACGATCGGCGGTCTCGCGGCTCATCTGGACGCGCTGCGCACCTCCGCCAGATACGAGAAGGCTCTGGCGTGGGGCAAACAGCACCTGCTGAGCCACGGTACGCCGGGACGCGCGGCCTACGACGCGCTGCACGGCCTGAAATCGGGCATCAAGGACGCGCTGATGCCCCAGGTCATGTTCGAGGACCTGGGCCTGAAGTACATCGGCCCTGTGAACGGCCACGACATCGCGGCGGTCGAGACCGCTCTGCGCCGTGGTCGCTCCCTCGACGAGCCGGTACTCGTCCACATGATCACCGAAAAGGGCCGCGGCTATACGCCGGCCGAGGAAGACATCGCTGACCGCTTCCACGCGGTCGGCCCGATTCACCCTGAGACCGGGCTCCCGGTCGCCCCCGAGCGCTTCGGTTGGACGGGAGTCTTCGCCGACGAGATCTGCGCTCAGGCCGCCTCACGTGATGACATCGTCGGCATTACGGCCGCGATGATGCGTCCCGTGGGCCTTGGCCCCATGCACCGAGGCCTACCCGGGTCGTGTGATCGACGTCGGTATCGCCGAGGCCGAGGCTGTCGCCTCCGCCGCCGGCATGGCCTACCAGGGAGCACACCCCGTCGTGGCGCTCTACGCGACCTTCCTGAACCGCGGCTTCGACCAGCTTCTCATGGACGTCGCCCTCCACCGCGCGGGCGTTACTTTCGTGCTGGACCGCGCGGGAGTGACGGGCGCGGACGGCGCCTCGCATAACGGCGTCTGGGACATTGCGATGTGCTCGCTGATCCCGGGCCTGCGTCTGGCAGCTCCCCGCGACGAGCAGACGCTGCGCGCGCGCCTTCGCGAGGCACTCGACGTCGATGATGCTCCCACCGTCATCCGGTACCGCAAGGGATCGCTGCCCGAGCCCATGCCGGCGCTCCGCAGCGTCGGGGGAGTGGACATCCTCTTCGACGAGGCAGTGGCTGATTCACGCGCTCGGGTGCTCATCGTGGGCACCGGCGCGTGCGCGCCCGACGCGATCGAGGCCGCACGCCGCCTGGCTGCTGACGGAGTGAGCGTCACGGTCGCGGACCGCAGTGGATGATCCCCATCTGCCCGGACCTGGCGACGCTGGCGCGGGACTACGACTGCGTCGTGAGCGTCGAGGACGGTATCGTCCAGGGCGGTTTCGGCTGGTCGCTGCGCGACGCGGTCGCGGAGACGGGCGTTCCCGTGCGCTGCCTGGGCGTGCCGCAGGGATTCCCCGAGCACGGCGACCGCGCGGCCATGATCGCGCAGTTCGGCTTCGACGCCGACGGTATTGAACGCGCGGCCCGGGAGCTCGTCGAGCGAATCGGCGAGCGCTAGATCATTCGAATCAGACGCCAAGCGCGTCGCAAATCGGGTCGAGCGTCAGATCGATCTGCCAGTCGCGCGCACCGCGATTGACCATACGCTCCTCGACCTCATCACCCGAGGGGCGCGTCGGATCCAGGGGAGCCCACGCGAGGTAGCGCTGCACCTGGGGAGCGAGCACAACCTCGGGTGCCAGACCGAGACTCGACGCGACCGAAGCGACCGCGTTACGCACCGTTCCCAGGCGCGCGGCCGAGGCCTCATCAATGCGATTCCAGTGGCGCGGTTCCGGGATCGACCCGGGCTGCACGGGCTTGCGCTTGGGAGGCAACTCGTCCTCCGTCATGGCGGCCACGCTGGCGAGGGCTCGCATCCACTCGTCCTCGTACTGGCGGGCGACGGGGGAGCGGAACTCGCTGATGCTCATGAGCGCGCGTTTGTTGCGCGGAGGATTCGAGGCCGCGCGCACAAGGGCGGCGTTACGAACGAGGCGGCCGGGGCTCAGATCGATGCGCTGAGCGATCGACTCGCGCGTTTCCCACAGGGCCTTCAAAACCGCGAGGCCGCGGCGAGAACGGATCTTGCCCGCGCCGGGCACAGAACGCCAGCGATCGGGCTTCGGACCGGGAGGGGTGACCGACAGGGCGTAGGCGAACTCCTGCTGCGCCCACTCCCAACGACCCATCTCATCGAGCCGCTTCGAGAGTCGATAGTAGAGCTCCGTCAGCAGCTCAACATCGAGGGCGGCGTAACGTAGCCACTCCTTCGGCAGGGGACGCACCGACCAATCCGAGGCCTGATGATCCTTGACGAGGCCCAGGCCAAGCACCTGCTCAGCGACGGCCGCCAGGCCGAAACGCTCCAGACCAATGAGGCGCGCGCGATCTCCGTGTCGAAAAGGGCGGAGGGGCGCAGTCCAACCTGGCGCAGATTCGGCAGATCCTGGAGGCAATCGTGCAATAGCCACACGTCCTCGACGCCCGGCTGCAGCACGGATAGGTCCGGTAGCGCGTGCGTGTCGATGAGGAACGTGCCCACGTCCTCGCGGCGAATCTGCACGAGGTAAGGATCGGAGCCGTAGCGGAAGCCCTGAGCCCGTTCCACGTCCAGGGCGATCGGAGTCGAACCAGCGCTCAGTGCGCGAGCCGCGGCCTCAAGATTCTTCTGGGTGTCAATGACGGCGGGGGTCCCCCCACGCGGCTGCGCAATGAGCTCCGGATTATCCGTATTGCCCTGCGGCAAACCGCCGCCAATTGTTGACCAGCACTCAGACTCCTTCAAGATGACGGGCAGGTACGATTCCTGCCGTCCGACGCATGACATCCGCCCAGCCGGACAGATGCTCACCAAGATACTCACTGTTAGGCGTCCACGAGGCGCGCACATCGACGAACAGAGACGATCCGCGCAGTTCAAGACCGCCGAAGGCCTCGCTCATTTCGCGCGTCACCGTGCCCGTGATGTCATGGAATCCAGCTCCCGCAGTCTCCAGACAATCGAGCATCCAGCCCCATACGCCCTCCGACAGCATCGGGTCGCCGATCATCTCGGCATCGACTTGTGCGCGCAGCTGACAGACGACTCGGAACGTACCGTTCCAGCCGATCTGCTCCACGGGGTCGTGCAGGATGACCATACGACCAGTCGACAGGGGCTGTCCGGCCTCGTCCTCGTCCGTGGTTCGCATCGCGAGCGCCGCCGTAAAGGGGGCCAAACGACGAGGTGGGGGCACCTCCTCGAGGAGTATGTGCGGCAGGTGGTCCGCCTGTCGCAGGGACAGCAGAGCCCGCATAAACTCCTCGGGCACCGCGTTTTCATTCACAAATCAAATCGTACGGGTGTCCATACGCCTTTTGGTCCAGACGCGCCGCCAACCTTCATGTCGATAAGTAGCGGGTACGCGTTGCTCGTCACGGTCGATGTTGCTCCGCCGATTACAGGCGGCGGGGATTGCGCAGGATGAACGAGGTGCGCGGCCCAACGTGCACGACGTCGCCCGAGTGGTACTCGTCGCGATCATCGTCACCAGCCGTGTCGACGACGGTGTGCCAGATGTGCCCATACTTCGCGTCAGGGAGCGTGAAGTCGACCGGCTCCGGAGCTGCGTTGAGCAGTAGCAGGAAATCGTCGTCGAGGATACGGCGACCGTTCGCGTCGGGCTCACGGATGGCATCGCCGTTGTAGAAGACCATCGTCGAGCGCGCCCACGGCTGGTTCCATTCCTCTTCCGTCATGTGCGTGCCCGCCGGGGTGAACCATTCGATCTCGCCGAGCTCGGACTCGCCGCCGCGCTGCGCGGGTCCCTCGAGGAAACGCCGGCGGCGCATCACGGGGTGATCGCGGCGCAGGTGGATGAGGTGCCGGGTGAACTGCAGGAGCTTGTGATCGTGCTCGTCGAGATCCCAGTTGATCCACGAGAGCTCGTTGTCCTGGCAGTACACGTTGTTGTTGCCCCGCTGGGTGCGGCCAAGCTCGTCGCCGTGGGCGATCATCGGCACGCCCTGGGAGAACATGAGGGTCGTCAGGAAGTTGCGCTGCTGACGGTAGCGCAGCTCGATGATCTCCTCGTCATCCGTGTCGCCTTCGACGCCGCAGTTCCACGAACGGTTGTCGTTCGCGCCGTCCGCCCCACCCTCAAGGTTTGCCTCGTTGTGCTTCTCGTTGTAGGACACGAGGTCGCGCAGCGTGAAGCCATCGTGGGCGATGACGAAGTTGATGGAGGCCATCGGCTTGCGGCCGGTGGTTCCGTACAGGTCTGACGAGCCGGCCAGTCGGGAGGCGAAGTCGGGGAGCGAGGAGAACTCGCCGCGCCAGAAATCGCGCACCGTGTCGCGATACCTGCCGTTCCACTCGGACCACAGGGGAGGGAAGCCGCCAACCTGGTAGCCGTCGGCGCCCACGTCCCAGGGTTCCGCGATGAGCTTGACCTGCGAGACCACGGGGTCCTGGTGGATGAGATCGAAGAAAGCGGAGAGTCGGTCGACCTCGGCGAACTGGCGAGCCAGGGTGGAGGCGAGATCGAAGCGGAAGCCGTCCACGTGCATCTCCGTCACCCAGTAGCGCAGCGAGTCCATGATGAGCTGAAGGACCTGCGGAGAGCTCATGAGGAGGGAGTTGCCAGTGCCCGTCGTGTCGAAGTAGTGCTGACGATCGCCGTCGACGAGGCGGTAGTACGAGGGATTGTCGATGCCGCGGAAGGACAGGGTCGGGCCCATGTGGTTGCCCTCTGCCGTGTGGTTGTAGACGACGTCGAGGATGACCTCGATGTTAGCCGCGTGCAGGGCCTTCACCATGGCCTTGAACTCAGACACCTGTGCGCCGGGGTCCTTCGTAGCCGCGTAACCGTTGTGCGGGGCGAAGTAGCCGATCGTGTTATAGCCCCAGTAGTTCGACAACCCCTTGGCCTGGAGCGTCGTATCGTTCGTGAACTGCTGGATCGGCATGAGCTCGACCGTGGTGATGCCGAGCTTCGTCAGGTGCTCGATAATCGCCGGGTGCGCCATGCCGGCGTAGGTGCCGCGCAGCTCCTCCGGGATTTCTGGGTGGCGCATCGTCATGCCCTTGATGTGGGCCTCGTAGATGATCGACTCGGAGTAGTCGTGGCCCGGGCTGCGGTCGCCCTCCCAGTCGAAGAAGGGATTGACGACAACGGAGTGCATTGTCGCGTCGGCGGAATCGCCGCCCTTGAGCGTGAGAGGATCGTCGGCCTGATAAGAAAGAAGATCAAGTGAATCTTTCAGCTGGCCCTCGATCGCCTTCGCGTAAGGGTCAAGAAGGAGCTTCGCAGGGTCACAACGCAAACCGTTCTGGGGATCCCAGGGGCCGTCGATGCGGTAGCCGTAACGCTGGCCGGCGCGCACCTGTGGGACATAGACGTGCCACACGTAGGCATCGACCTCCGTCATGGGGATGCGCATTTCGTTGAGGTCGTCGTCCAAGAGGCACAGCGTCACAGACGTTGCGACCGAGGAGTAGATCGCGAAGTTCGTTCCGGTTCCGTCAAAGGTGGCACCAAGGGGGTAGGCCTTGCCAGGTCGCGTTTCCATACCGACAAGCCTCGCACGAATGCGTATCGATTGGGCGATAATCCACCCGAAAATGAGCGTGTGACTTGGATAACGGGGCTTTGGTTTTGCGTTCTGGCCAGATCTTCTGTTAAGGTTTTACCCGTTGCGAAGAACGGTTGACGTTCTGAGAAACGCGGATGTGGCTCAGTTGGTAGAGCATCACCTTGCCAAGGTGAGGGTCGCGGGTTCGAGTCCCGTCATCCGCTCGGGCGATTGGCGCAGCGGGAGCGCGCTTCCCTGACACGGAAGAGGTCACTGGTTCGATCCCAGTATCGCCCACGGTCATCCTGGTAACAGGATTGGCGGGCTATAGCCCGGCCGCACATGCGGTTCACGCGGATGTGGCTCAGTTGGTAGAGCATCACCTTGCCAAGGTGAGGGTCGCGGGTTCGAGTCCCGTCATCCGCTCTCAATCGGGAATCCACTCGATCCCATTGGGTGTGGTGGGTTGGCCGAGAGGCGAGGCAGCGGCCTGCAAAGCCGTATACACGGGTTCGAATCCCGTACCCACCTCGGGCGATTGGCGCAGGGGTAGCGCGCTTCCTTCACACGGAAGAGGTCACTGGTTCGATCCCAGTATCGCCCACCAGTAAGTCGGATCTTGTGGTCCGGCTTCTTTGTTTATGTAGCTCTCGTCGATTGTCGGCGGGAGCTTTTCTGTTTGTGCTCTGTTGGAGTCGGCGTGTGGCGGCGCGGTTTGCCGAGGCGTGCTAGCTGCCTGCACTCTTCGCGGTGCACGTGGGCCCGCTAATGCGAGCCTGGGCAGCCCCGCCCACGCTCACATTAGAGGGTTAATGCTCCAATTAGAGGGTTAACGTGCGCATCAACGGGTTAATGTGCATGTTCAGCGGTTCGCGTGCGACCAACACGCCATGCCAGGCATCGTTGTGCCCAACACGCAGACCGCCTCAGCGACAACACGCCGAAGTGAGGGTCCTCGTGCTGCAAAACCCCCCGCCATTACCCCTGGGGTCATGCTCCCTCGCTGGTGCAGTCCTGCCCGGCTAGGCGCAGGGCTGCCCGGCGTGGTGCCGATAAAACGCCGGTAGGCGCCGCCAGCAACGACGGGGGAGGTCGCGGACGGCCGGCTCCGCGACGAGGCTTGTGACGGATGAGGTGTTACACCCGATCGGAAGATTTAACCCCTTCTGATCGGGTGGAGCCTTCCCTAACGGGTTGAATGCTCCCGATCAGGTGGAGTGTTCCCGATGGAAGCATCCCGTCTGAGGCGTTGCGGCGCGAGCGCGCTCACCCAACGACGCGGTCCTTGACGTTGTCAGGCGTCAAACCACGACCAACGCGTTTTGTCCTATACCCCGTGTGTTGTGGGGTGGTTGCCTCTGCATGCGAGCCTCGAGCTTCCGCTTCGCGTGAGAAACCTCTGCCGCTTGAGCAATTATTGAACGAGCGGTGAGTTTGTCGGCCTTGTGTGGCTATTCTTCGGTCGCTGGACGACACGCCCGAGTAACAAATTTTGTCAGTTTATAAATTAGTCCGACAAATTGGCGACGTTTGCTTTTGTCGCTCGTGTTAGTCGCTGTCCCTGGGGAACTAATCGCTCTGATTCTTGACCAAATTGCAGGTGATTGGCATAAACTGGTGCGGTATGCGGCGACGCCGTCGCACATCCCGTTGACAGGAGTTTTCTATGGCTGCCCTGAAGCGCCGTCACTTCGGTGTTCTTCTTGCGACTTTCGCATTGGTTATGAGTTTCTTTGGCCTGGCACAGTTTGTTGGAGCTCAGGCTCCTGCGTCCGCGGCTCCCCTGAGCTGCCCCGAGCCGACTACGAATGTGAGCAACAAGGTCACCTTGGATTGGGACAATGCTCAGCTTGTCGACCATGCTGGCCGTGAGACCAAGGCCGTGGGTGACTGGTGGGACCTCGGCATCAAGCTGCCGTGGAAGACCGACGGTCGCGTGAAGGCCGGTGACTACTTCACCTACGACGCCTCGATCGTCAACACCGCGACGGGGGAGAGCGTTCTGCGCCCGAACGTTGCCCGTAAGTTCGAGGTCATCTCTAACAACGGCGTCGTCGTCGGCTGCGGCACCTGGGGTGCTGACGGTATGGTGACCGTCGTCTTCAACGAGAAGGTTGAGTCTGCCGCGCAGTGGTATGGCCATGTGTCCACCAACGGCCTGACCCACTACACCGGTCCTGGCGGTGAGAAGTACACGGTCAAGCTCGGCAAGAAGGTCGAGCGCGAGATCGACATGCTGCGCCGTACTCCCGGCGTGCCTCGCTACCAGAAGGACGG
>CAKMQM010000036.1:0-9283 GCA_927911615.1 uncultured Xylanimonas sp. | reverse complement strand
CACGGCGGTCGGTGGGGAGAGGCAAGGGCTCGGTGACTGTGGGCCCTTGCGGGCTTGTCATCGTTGCTGGAGTGGTGCCAGTTTCCTCTGTGGGGGACGCGCTGGGATCGGGAGACATGGGTACCGAACCGCTTTCTATGTAACTATCGATGCCTGAGGATTATGACAGGATTTTAAATTCTTGTGCAAGTTGGCGCCCTTGTGGGGTGTTTGTGTAGTTAATGAGCCATTTTTATGGCATCGCGTCAGCAAGCGATCATCCTGGGTCCTTAGTCCCTCAACGGGGCTATGTCTCCGCGCTAAACGCGGTCACGGCATGGTCACAATTTAGGACGACCTAAATGGACTACTTTTCACCTGGGTGAGATGTGGCTACGCTCAATGCTTAGGAATTCCATCATCCCGGCGTTACCTAATCGCCGGATCATCAGGAGGCAAGCGGTGACAGTGCTTCGCGCTCACGCGCATAGTATTCGCGCTCACGTACACAACGTCGGTCAGCGACTCAGTCGCGTCCTCATCGTCGCCGTGATGGCGGCTCTGGCCGTGGCGATGTTCGCCTCGCCCTCGCGCGCCGCGGATCAGACGTGGAGCGATGTTTCGACCACGATCAATGGCCTGATCGACGAAGGCGTGTCCACCTTCAAGGCGGGCGACGCTAAGGGTGGCAAGGACAAAGTCAACGACGCCTACTACAAGCACTACGAGATCACCGGCATGGAGAAGCAGGTCATGGCCCGCATCTCCGGCTCGCGCGTCTCGCAGGTGGAGATGGAGTTCTCCCTCCTGAAGAAGGCCATGAGTGACGCCGACAGCGCGGGCGTTGATAGTCACGCTACGACCCTCAAGCAGTACATGGTCGAAGACGGCGCGTCCCTGGACGGCGTGGCCCCCGGGTCGGCAGCCCAGGCCTCGTCGGACGATTACAGCCCCGGCGCGTGGGGCGAGGTCGCCAAGACGATCAACGGCATCCTCGAAGACGGCGCCAACGCCTACAAGGGCGGCGACGCCAAGGCCGGTAAGGACAAGGTCAACGAGGCCTACTACAAGCACTACGAGATCACCGGCATGGAGAAGCAGGTCATGAGCCGCATCTCCGGCTCGCGCGTCTCGCAGGTGGAGATGGAGTTCTCCCTCCTGAAGAAGGCCATGACCGACGATGACTCGGCGGCGGTCGACCAGCACCTCTCGACGCTGACGAACTACATCCGCGAGGACGCCAATAGCCTCGACGGCTACACCGGCAAGGCCGCCGAGAAGACCGCCGACGGCTCGGGCACCTCCCCCTGGATCGCCCAGTTCCTGCCCTCGCTCCTCGTCATCCTGCGCGAGGGCATGGAGGCGATCCTGGTCGTCGCCGCCGTCCTGGCCTACCTGGCTAAGGCCGGCCACAAGAACAAGGCCCCCATCGTGTGGGGCGGCGTGGCCCTCGCCCTCGCCCTGTCCGTGGGCTTGGCCTTCCTCTTCAGCTACGTGACCTCCCTGGCGGGCGCCAACCAGGAGCTCCTCGAGGGCTTCGCCGCGCTCTTCGCGGTCGTCATGCTGATCTGGGTCTCCAACTGGATGATCAACAAGTCCTCCAACAAGGCCTGGGACGACTACATCAAGAAGCAGACCGACGCCTCGCTGACCAGCGGCTCCCTGCTGGGCCTGGCGTTCATCTCCTTCCTCGCGGTTCTGCGCGAGGGCGCCGAGACGATGCTCTTCTACGTGCCGATCGTCGCGGCGCGGGCGACAAGGTCCACTACGTGTGGATCGGCCTGGCGGTCGGCCTCGTGGCCCTCGTCGTCATCTACCTGCTCATCCAGTTCGCAGCGGTGCGCATCCCGCTGCGCCCGTTCTTCACCATTACCTCGCTGCTGATGGCCTTCATGGCCTTCACGTTCACGGGTTCTGGTATCGCGGAACTCCAGGAGGCGGACGTCGTGTCCCTGACGCCCATCTCCGGATTCCCCACCATTGACCTCTTGGGGATCTACCCCCGAGTGGAGAACCTGGCCGCGCAAGCCATCGTTCTCGCCATCATCGTCGGTCTCTATTTCTTCGGAAAAGCTCGCCTCGCCCGCGAGGCCGCCGCCCAGTCGCGGGCTGAGGACTGACTCCTCTCGAGCGACACCGACGTTTCACCCAACCAACACGCACAGGAGATCATCACATGAAGCGCTCTCTGTTCCGCGTCGGCGCGCCCTGGCCACGCTGGCCCTCGCAGGCACTCTGGCTGCCTGCTCCAACAACTCCTCCTCGTCCTCCAGCGAGAAGCCCGCGGGGCCGGCCTCGGCTTCGGCTAACCCTGCCGCCCCCGCCCCCGGTGAGGACGCTGGCTTCGAAGAGCAGCCCCTCGGCGACGAGGTCCACGTCGGCCCCCTCGTCGTGGGTGGCGTCTACTTCCAGCCCGTCGAGATGGAGCCCCAGGTGGGCACCCCCGCCGCAGATTCCTCGATGCACATTGAGGCCGACATCGCCGCTGCCGCCGACAACAAGCTTGGCTACGGCGCGGGCGACTTCGTGCCCGGTCTGACCGTGGACTACGCGATCAAGGACAAGTCCGGCAACGTCGTCCAGGAGGGCACGCTCATGCCGATGAACGCGTCCGACGGCCCGCACTACGGCCTGAACCTGCCCAAGCTGGACGCCGGCACCTACGACGTGTCCTTCATGATCAAGCCCCCCAGCGTGTGGCTGCTGCACACCGACAAGACCACGGGTGTCGAGGGCCGCTTCTGGACCGAGCCGCTCGTCGCCGAGTTCCCGGATTGGCAGTGGGATCCCACGGCCGTCTCCTGGTGATCGACGCGCACTCTTCGCGGGGCCGAGGCGGTGGTTCTTTGTTGGGACCTCTCGCCTCGGTCCTCGCCCCGTGAGGGGACTAGAATCGACACCGTAGCTACGACTTCGGTGAACCTTTATTTCGGGAGGAAAGCCAATGCTTCAGCAGATGAGTGAAGCAACCCTGACGCTGCTGTTGACGATGCTCGCTGTTGGCGCCGTCATCCGCTTTATGCCCGCCGCTGGGCGTGGTCGCCGTGGTAAGAAGGCGCGCTCGCTGGCCGTGTGGGTCGGCGTCGGCCTGGGTATGGTCTCCTCCCTGGCTCTGACGATCGTCAACGTCGCGGCTCCCAAGTCCGTGAACCGCCA
This sequence comes from uncultured Xylanimonas sp., assembly GCA_927911615.1. Lineage (GTDB taxonomy): Bacteria > Actinomycetota > Actinomycetes > Actinomycetales > Actinomycetaceae > Pauljensenia. Next base: position 6,148 of record CAKMQM010000036.1, on the reverse strand, counting down.
GACCGTTGGCCTGTTCACGCTCCCCGTGGCGATCGTCCTCGCCCTGCTGTTCCTCGTGCTCGTCGCCGTGCGCTCGCGCCGCGTGCGTTCCCTCCTGCCCGGGGACGCCGACGACGAGGCCCGGGCGGCCTCGTCGATGGAAACCGCAGTGAGCGGGGATACCCTCGTGCGCATCGTCGGTGCCCTCTACATTGCGGCCGCCCTGTTCCGGGCCGTGCCGACCGCCATGAACCAGGCTGTCATGATGCTCTCGGGCGGCGTTGAGATCTACTCGACCCCGGTCGTGCTCGCCCTCGTCGGCTACGTGCTGGCGTGGGCGCTCGTCTGCTTCGTCGCCTGGGTGTCCTACCGCCTGTGCTCGTGGAACAACCGCGTGTGGCCGGCGGCCTTCATCCTGATCGCCCTGCTGGCCAACCACTCTCTGATGGTCGTGCGTATCCTCAAGGCCAAGCGCTGGATCTCAACCAGCAAGGAAACATGGGCGGTCATGTCGTGGTTCATCAACCACGAGGCCGTCTTCACGATCGCCGCGGGCCTGGCCCTGTGCGCCGTCGTGGTCCTCACCTGGCTGGCCTCGCGCTCCATCCCGACCGTGGGCGCCAACCCGGCCGAGGGACGCCTGGGCCGCGCGCGCTCGCGCCTCTACAAGTCCATGGCCGGCACCGCAGCCCTCGGCTACCTGTGCGGTGCCCTGCTCATCACCGTCGGCGTCGCCTACGGCAGCCAGGAGATCGAACTGTCCCCGCCCGAGTCCTTCAGCGTCGTCGACGACCAGGTGAGCGTCAACCTCGCCGACATCTCCGACGGCCACCTGCACCGCTTCGAGTACACGACCTCGGGCGGCGTGAAGGTGCGCTTCATCGTCATCCAGAAGTCCGGCTCCGCCTTCGGCGTGGGCCTGGACGCGTGCGAGATCTGCGGTCCCTCCGGCTACTACGAGAAGGACGGCAAGGTCATCTGCAAGCTGTGTGAAGTGGCGATGAACATCGCGACCATCGGCTTTAAGGGCGGCTGCAACCCGATCCCCATCGACTACAAGGTCTCCAACGGCACGCTGACCGTGCCGATCTCCGCCCTCGAGGCCTCGGCCTCCATCTTCGCGAAGTAAGGCTCACGCGTGTTTTTCCGAATGCTCCGCGGTGCCCTCACGAGACGCGGTAACCGCCACCTCATGATCGCCCTCACCGTCGCGCTGGGCGCCTGCGTCGCCACGTCCATGCTCTCCGTCATGTTCAACGTGGGCGACAAGGTCAACCAGGAACTCAAGTCCTACGGCGCGAACATCGTCGTGCGCCCCCAGGGCGCGGCCGTCCTCGACGACCTCTACAGCACGGGCGAAGCCACCGAGGCGCGCTCCTACCTGCGCGAGGACGAGCTCGGCAACATCAAGACGATCTTCTGGACGTACAACATCCTCGACTTCGCACCCCTGCTGAACGTGTCCGCCACCGACGCGTCCGGCGAGCACGTGCCCACGACCGGCACGTGGTTTGGCCACCATCTCGAGCTGGCCACCGGCGAGAGCGTCGAGACCGGCCTCGACAAGCTGCGCGGCTGGTGGGGCATCGAGGGCTCCTGGCCCGCGGACGACGACGAGGACGGCGCCCTCGTCGGTACCACCTACGCGGCCGCCCACGGCCTGACGGTCGGCGACACTGTCACCCTCACCCGCGAAGGCATTACCCGCGACTTCACTGTGCGCGGCATCCTCACCAGCGGCGACGATGCCGACCGCGGCGTGTTCATCCAGCTTCCGCAGGCCCAGGCGCTCCTGAACCGCGAGGGCGTCGTCGGCAGCGTCGAGGTCTCCGCCCTGACCACGCCGGACAACGACCTGGCGCGCAAGGCCGCGAAGAACCCGAACTCGCTGAGCGTGTCCGAGAAGGAAACCTGGTACTGCACCGCCTACGTCTCCTCCATCGCCTTCCAGATCGAGGAAGTCATGACGGACTCTGTGGCCCGCCCGGTCCGCCAGGTCGCCCAGTCCGAAGGCGTCATCCTGGAAAAGACCCAGCTGCTCATGGTCCTCGTGACCGTCCTGGCGCTCATCGCCTCGGCCCTGGCCATTGCGAACCTGGTGACTGCAGGCGTCATGGAGCGTTCCAGCGAAATTGGCCTCATGAAGGCCGTGGGTGCCAAGGACAAGCAGATCATCGCCCTGTTCCTGACCGAAACGGTCATCGTCGGCCTGGTCGGTGGCGTCCTCGGCTACGGCGGAGGCCTCGCGCTCGCCCAGGCGATCGGCTACATGGTCTTCCACTCGTCGATCTCCTTCGTGCCCGTCGTCGTCGGCCTCGTCGCCGTCCTCGTCATCCTCGTCGTCCTGGGAGCCTCCATCCCGGCGATCCGCTACCTGCTGCGCCTCAACGCGGCGGAAGTCCTGCACGGAAGGTGATGCCCATGTCCAGACGAGCAATGTTCTGGCGGATGGTCACCTCCTCCATCCTGCGCCGCCGCTCCCGCGTCCTCATCGCGATCCTCGCCGTCGCTATCGGTGCGACCACACTGTCCGGCCTCGTCACGATCGCCGTCGACGTGCCGGCCCAGCTGGCCCGCGAGATCCGCTCCTACGGTGCCAACCTCGTCGTCACCCCGCCGGGACGTGCCCATCACGGACGAGGCCGTGGCCGCCGCGACCGCCCAGGTACCGGCGAGCGCTCTGGTCGGATCCGCGGCCTTTGACTACGAGACCGTCACCATCAACGACCAGCCCTACGTGGCGGGCGGCGCCGACCTGGAGGCCGTGCACGCCATGAACCCGTACTGGTTCGTGGACGGTGAGTGGCCCGCTGCGACGGGCCAGGTGCTCGTGGGCGAGCAGGTCGCCTCGACGATCGACGTGAAGGCCGGGGACACGATCACGATCAGCCAGCTGGACGCCGGCGCATCCTCGAAGGGCGCGCAGGTGCAGTCGGGCGCCCCGGCCTCGGGCCTGAAGGTTGATCCGCGTACCGTCACCCTAACCGTGTCCGGCATCCTCAAGACCGGCGGCAACGAAGACGGCTACGTGTACATGTCCAGCCAGGACATGAGCGCGCTGACCGGGCAGAGCGGCACCGTGTCGCTCGCCGAGTACTCGATCGCCCTGGAGGGTGATGAGCTGAGCGCGATCGCCGACGCGATGAACGCCGCAAACCCCGAGATTCACGCCCAGACCGTGCGCCGCCTCGCCCAGTCCGACACGGGCGTCCTCGCGATGCTGCGCTCCCTCCTCGTCGTCATTACCGTCATCGTGCTGGCGCTGACCATGATCGGCGTGTCCACGACGATGATCGCGGTCGTCACCGAGCGTCGCAACGAGATCGGCCTGCGCAAGGCCCTGGGCGCCACCTCCCGATCCATCACCCGTGAGTTCATGGGTGAGGGCGTCATGCTCGGGCTCATCGGAGGAATCCTGGGGGCCGGGGCCGGCTACGGCCTCGCCGTCCTCATCTCCACCTCCGTCTTCCACCGTTCGATCTCGCTGCACCCCCTGATCCTCCTCGGCACGGTCGCGTGCTCGATCCTCATCGCCGTCCTCGCCTGCCTCCCGCCCGTGCGCCGCGCACTGGCCGTCGACCCCGCGCTCGTCCTGCGCGGAGAATGAGAGTCACCATGACCACCTCCACCGCCACCCCGGCCTCGTCGGCCTCCACGGACGCGCTGCTGAGCCTCGAGGGCGTCTCCAAGATCTACGGGGACCTGCACGCCCTCGACAACGTGTCCCTCGAGATCCCGCGCGGCCAGTGGGTCTCCATCGTCGGCCCCTCCGGCTCCGGCAAGACCACCCTCATGAACATCGTCGGTGCCATGGACACCGCCACCAAGGGCACCGTCATGCTGGACGGCCACGACATCTCCGACCTGACCGCCGACGAGCTCACCGAGGTGCGCTGCCGCACCATCGGCCTCGTCTTCCAGCAGTTCCACCTCATCGGTCACCTGACCGCCCTTGAGAACGTCATGGTCGCCCAGTACTACCACTCGATGCCCGACGAGAAGGAAGCCCTCGAGGCCCTCGACCGCGTTGGCCTCGCCGACCGCGCCACCCACCTGCCGCGCCAGCTCTCCGGCGGCGAGCAGCAGCGCGTGTGCGTGGCCCGCGCCCTCATCAACTACCCCAAGCTGCTGCTGGCCGACGAGCCCACCGGCAACCTGGACGAAACCAACGAGGAGATCGTCCTCGACCTGTTCAACCAGCTCCACCAGGACGGCACGACCCTCATGGTCGTCACCCACGACGCGCTCGTCGCCGAACAGGGCCAGCGCGAAATCCGACTCGACCACGGTAAGGTCGTCAAGGAAACCTGGCACGACCACGACTTCGAACAGCGCGCCTCCGGCCTGGTTTTGCCCGGCCGCGACGGCGACGCGCGCAGCGGAAAGGACAAGGTGCGATGACCACGCCCACCCCTGTTGAGAGCCGATCCCGCTGGGTTGCCCCGGCCTCGTATGCGGTCCTCGGTGCCCTCGGCGCGACCATCCTGGCCGCGTGCACGCCCAACACCGGCCTGGACATGACCAAGCCCATGAGCGACGGCACCTGGACCGCCCAGTCCAACGCTGACGACCAGGGCTCCATCGGCACCATCACCATCACCGTCGAGGGCGGGCGCATTACCGCCACCTCCTACGAGACGACGCTGGCCGACGGCACCGACAAGGGCGCCGAGTACGGCAAGAACTCCGCGGGCGAGGTCTTCAACGAGGACTACTACAAGAAGGCGCAGGCCGCCGTCGCCTCCTACCAGGAGTACTCCGACAACCTCACCAAGGTCGGCGACCCCGCCAAGGTCGACGTCATCACCGGTGCCACCGTCGCCCACCAGCAGTTCGTGCAGGCCGCCATCCGCGCCATCGCCGCCGCCCAGGGCGTCTCCCCGGACGGCGCCGACGACATCAACATCCCCGGCCTGAACGACGCCACCAAGGACGGTGACCTCGACAAGGACCTCGGAGGCTCCGACGGCTGATTCGGCGCGTACCGCCGGTGCGCCGGGGGACGAGGCCGTGGCCGGGTCCCCGGGGGTAGCTCGCGCTGGGGAGGCTGCGCCCACGTGGCGTTCGTCCTTCCCCGCGATGGGGACCCGCGTCGACATCATCGGCTGGGGCGGGGACGGCATGGCGATCGTCAACGCTGTCGTGGGTGTTGTTGCGCGCCACGAGGACATGTGGAGCGTGTTCCGGCCGTCGTCCGAGGTGTCGCGACTCAATGATGCTGTCGCTTCGACTGGGGGCGGTGGCGGTGCATCCCGTTGCGGGGCCGATTCCGCGCAGGCTGGCCCCGGCCTCGTCGTGAGCGAAGAAACCGACCGACTGCTGCGCGACGCGCTCGCGCTCGCGGAAGTGACCGGGGGAGCGTTCAACCCGCTGATCGGGCCGCTCGTTGCCGCGTGGGACGTTAAGGCGATGCGGGCCGCGTACGTCGCGGGTGTGCCCTTGCCGCCCGCGCCGTCTGAGCGTGTTGTGGAGGCGGCGCTGCGGGCGTCGTCGTGGGGCTTGTTGTCGCGCGTTGGCGAGCGGCGGTGGGTGATGGGGGACCCCGGTGAGTCCGCGGGTGGCGTGGATGTTCCCAGCCCACGCCTCGACCTGGGCGGCATTGCAAAGGGGTACACCGCCGACGCGTGCCGCGACCTGGCGGTGGCCATGGGGGCGCGCGGCGTGTTGGTGTCGGTGGGGACCTCGTCGGTGTCGGTGTTCGGGACTCGCGCCGACGGGTCCCCGTGGCGCGCCGGCCTGCGCGACCCTCATGGCGGGCCCACGTCGGTCGCTGGCGTCGTGGAGCTGCCTGTGGGCGGCATGGCGTCCCTGTCGACGTCCGGGGATAACCTGGGGCCGCTGGGCGGTGTGCGTGCGGTTTGTGCCGGGTCTGAGGCGGGGCCTGTGGTGGGGCGTGTGGCGGATCATCGCGCGCGTGAAACATCGCGTGAAACATCCGCGGGTGGCGGTCGGATTTTCGACCACCACATCATCGATCCACGCACGGGAGACCCCGCGAGTGCGGGCGTTCGACAAGTCAGCATCGTGGCCTCGTCTGGTGTGCTGGCGGAGGCCCTGTCGACGGCGCTCCTCGTCGATCCGTCCATCGATGTTCCCGATGTCGTGGCACGCTGGACCCACGTGACCAGCGCCCCGGCCTCGGCGAAGGTTGTGGGCCTGGTGCGGGTGG
>CAKMQM010000035.1:0-3682 GCA_927911615.1 uncultured Xylanimonas sp. | reverse complement strand
CTTCCACGTACGGCCCGAGCGGCGAAGCGCGGCGAGCTTGCGGTGCAGCTCATCCTCGGAGTAGGTGTAGATGAATTCGCGCTTCCTGCGCCCCTTGCCCGCTACCTCAATGCGGTGCAGGGGTGGGACGGCCGCGTAGATGCGCCCGGCCTCGACCATGGGTCGCATGTAGCGGAAAAACAGGGTCAGCAGCAGGGTGCGGATGTGCGCGCCGTCGACGTCGGCGTCCGTCATAAGGATGACCTTGCCGTAGCGAGCCTGGGACAGGTCGAACGTACGGCCCGAGCCCGCGCCGATCACCTGGATGATGTTGGCGCACTCGGCGTTGGCCAGCATGTCCGCGGTCGAGGCCTTCTGCACGTTGAGGATCTTGCCTCGAATCGGGAACAGGGCCTGGTACTGAGAATTGCGCGCGGCCTTGGCCGTGCCCAAAGCCGAGTCGCCCTCGACGATGAACAGCTCGGTCTCCTCGACGTCCTCGAGGCGGCAGTCCGCGAGCTTGGCGGGCAGCGAGGAGGTTTCCAGCGCGTTCTTCTTACGCGAGATCTCCTTGTGCAGGCGCGCGGAAACGCGGGCCTTCATCTCGCCGACGACCTTCTCCATGAGGAGGGAGGTCTGCTGCTTGTCGTCGCGCTTGGAGGAGGCGAACTTGGCCTTCAGCCAGTCGGAGACGACGCGGTTGACGACCGTGCGGATCTGGGGCGTGCCCAGCGTTTCCTTAGTCTGTCCCTCGAACTGAGGCTCGGGGAAGCGCACTGTGATGACGGCCGTCATGCCGGCCTGGACGTCGTCCTTTTCGGGACGCCCGTCCTTCGCGCCGACCTTGAGCTTGCGCGCGTTCTTGTCGATCGCGGCGCGCAGGGTCTTGAGGACAGCCTGCTCGAAGCCGGTAACGTGGGTGCCACCCTTGGGGGTGGCAATGATGTTGACGAAGGACTGGACGGTCGTGTCGTAGCCGATGCCCCAGCGCAGCGCGATGTCGACCTCGCAGGTGCGTTCGACCTCGGTGGCGCGCAGGTGCCCGGTCTCGGAGTCCAGGGCCTGCACGGTCTCGTTGTAGGTGCCCTCGCCCGTGATGTGCCACGTGTCGGTGACGGGGCCGTCGGAGGCCAGCCAGTTCGCGAAGTCGACGACGCCGCCGTCGAAGCGGAAGCTCTCGTGGAGTTCCTCTTCGCCGCGCTCGTCGTAGCAGTTGATGGTCAGGCCGGGCACGAGGAACGCGGTCTGGCGGGCGCGCGCGAGCAGGTTCTCCCACGAGAACCCCTCGGTCGACGGGAAGATCTGGAAGTCCGCCCAGAAGCGCACGCGCGTGCCTGTCTGGGATTTCTTCACCTTGCCGACGGTCTTGAGTGTCGAGCCGTCCACGAAAGGCGTGAAGGGCGAGTTGGGGGTGCGCTGCTTGGAGTCGTCGAATTCGCCGGGTTCGCCTCGGCGGAAGCACATCTCGTGGGTCTTGCCGCCGCGATCAACCTGCACGTCGAGGCGGGCCGACAGGGCGTTCACGACGGAGGCGCCGACGCCGTGGAGGCCGCCCGAGGCCGCGTAGGAGCCGCCGCCGAACTTACCGCCGGCGTGGAGCTTGGTGTAGACGACCTCGACGCCCGTCAGGCCCTGTCCGGGCACGATGTCGACGGGGATGCCTCGGCCGTTGTCGGCGACGGAGGCGGAGTGGTCGGGGTGCAGGCGCACGTCGATCGTGTCGCAGTGTCCTTCCAGGGCCTCGTCGACCGCGTTGTCGATGATCTCCCAGAGGCAGTGCATGAGGCCCCGGTGGTCGGTGGAGCCGATGTACATGCCGGGGCGCTTGCGCACGGCTTCGAGCCCCTCGAGGACCGAGAGGTGCCGTGCGTTGTAGTCGGATGCGTCGGTAGGAGTCACGATGTGCATCATATGTGGCTGGTCGCTCGTTTGTGGCCAACGGTGCGCGTGGCGCGGGTTCTGGGACGCTTTCCACGATTGACGAGGCCGGGGCCAGAACGCGCTGGTGGGTGCCGTTTCGGAGGCTCTTGGGGCTGTCGTTGGAGTGATTTCCACTCCCCGTTTCATTGTGTCGGCGTGCGGGCGGTCGATTGCGCCCCGGGTGAACAGGGGTGCGCGGGGCGGGACGATGGTGTGTGATGGAAGCATGAACGCACAGACTCTTGAACGCCCCGTACTGGACGAGCCGCAGCTCAGCGCGGCGAATCGTTGCGACGCCTGCGGCGCTCGCGCCTGGGTTCGTGCGACGATGCCTTCGGGTGGCCAGCTCTACTTCTGCGGCCACCACGCAAACGAGCACCTGCCCTCGCTGGTGGGCGCTGGCGCGCAGATCCTGGACGAGCGTCATTTCATGAACGACTGAGAGCGAGCCTCCCGCAGCGGCGGGACGCACGGCTTGCAGGCGCGGGCGGGGACCGACGGGGTCCTCGTCCGCGTTTTCATACTCGAACCGCCGTTGCTATGAGGCAGCGGGCACCGCATTTTACTGGCAAGGCGACTTTGCTGCTTTGTGCTGCGGTAAAGGAACTGTTCTAGATCATCGCATGTCGTCAATGGAGGAAGCTCCTGCATCATGGGCGCGCGGCCGCCCACACTCCACCAGGCGGATTAACGTGCGCATGTGTGGGCCCGCGCTCCACCGATTCTCCCACACTCTCTTGGATAGGAAACGCAGTTCTGGATAGGAAACGCGGTTCTGGATAGCTTATTAACCTATCCAGAAGCTCATAACCTATCCAGAAGGCCGTATCCTATCCAGATCAACAATCAGCAATCCCTGCAACACTCTCACTCCACGACGAACGAGCTCACTTCGAGTTTGTCCGAGTTCTCCTGCCGCCTCGTCGAGCTCGCGGACTAAGGATTCCGGCAGGCGCATGCCGACCGGCATCGTGTCCTCACCGACAAGCGGCGGGCGCCCCGGGAGAACCTTCCACGCTCCGTCGTATTCGCCCACTTCGAAGCGCTGCACATCTGCTTCAAGATCGGCATCGGTAACGGTGATTCCTCCCGCAAGGCGGTAGGTTTCTTCTGGTTTCGTACTCATTGCCTCTCCTCTCAGGCACAAATACTTCTGTCATCATTTTCTGTGAAGGCGCGGCCATCGCGACCAGATGCAACGGCTTCATCCACGAGAAGGTTGTCCCCTAGTCCACCAAGCGCTGGGAGACCACCGTCGTGACGCCGTCGCGCATCGTGACGCCGTAGAGGGCGTCCGCGATCTCCATCGTGCGCTTCTGGTGGGTGATGACGATCAGCTGCGAGGTCTCCTGCAGTTCCTTGAAGATGGCGAGCAGGCGCGTCAGGTTCATGTCGTCCAGGGCGGCCTCGACCTCGTCCATGACATAGAACGGGGGACGGGCGCGCCTTAAAGATCGCGACCAGGAACGCGATCGCGGCCAGGGAACGCTCGCCGCCCGACAGCAGGGACAGGCGTTTCACCTTCTTGCCCGCGGGCCGAGCTTCGATCTCGATGCCCGTCGTCAGCATGTCGTCCGGGTCGGTGAGCACCAGGTCTCCCTGGCCGCCCGGGAACAGCACGCCGAATACGTGCTCGAACTGCTCGCGCGTCTCGGCGAAGGCCGACGCGAAAGGCCTCCTCCACCAGGCGATCCACGTCCTGCACAATGCGCAGCAGGTCCGCCTTCGACTGTTTAAGATCCTGCACCTGGTCCACGAGGAACTTGTGCCGCCGAGGCCAGCG
>CAKMQM010000034.1:0-8994 GCA_927911615.1 uncultured Xylanimonas sp. | reverse complement strand
ACTCGGCTCTACCGCGCTATTTCGGGATGATATTCATCAGACTGAATAGGTCTGGGTTCGATTCCCACAGGCGGCTCAGATACGCCCACCGGTACCGGGTGGGCGTTTTTGTATGTGTGTGCGGTGTCGCGGTGCTGCTTGTGGCTTGTGGCCCCACGGGTGTCCGGGCGCGGAGGGCCGGCCGCCCGCGAGGCTAGGCGTCCTCACTTCGTTCGGCGCCGCGCCTCGAAGCCCGCCCGTGCCCTCCGGCTCCTCCGGTGCCCTCCACACCGGCGGCGTCTGGTCCGCATCAATTTCGCACGTAATTCCCCCCATGGCTGTTTCAAATTCTGAATTTAGATCGTTGGAATTGCAACGTTTTGGGACTTTGTTGAACGTTCATCCAATCGAATTACGTGCGAGTTTTCTGAGGAGTGGGCACATAGGTACCTGCTGGTGTCGCAGTCGGAGCCCGCAAACCGGCCGCGCGGTTGTCGGATACCGGCATCGCCTTTGCTCGGTGGTGCCTGTCTGGGGTTGAAACCGGCATCGCCTTTGCGGCTATGAAACGGGCGCTTTTGGTGCGTTTTTTGGTTGCAGTGGTGACGGTGGTTTCAACGGTTGCTATTCAAAGGCGCGCAGTGGTGATGGGGGTTTCATGCTGACCTGCATCAGCGGTCGCAGAGGCGTCATTGGTTTCAATATCGCCACGTCGCCGCGTCCTGCGCGCGAAAAAAGTTCGCCCTGCTCGGTCTGATGGTGGACGCGAGCGTGACTATATTCGCCCTGCAGGCGAAAAAGTACCCAAAATCGGCGTTTTATGGCGTGCTGGGCGAATTTTGTACCGGATGCGCTGATGAAGGGCCTGTGCCGGGCGAGTTATGTCCCGGACCTTGCATCTAGGGCCTCTTGCTGCCGATATGTTCCTGGATCTGCGGAGCGCCCAGATGCGCACCCTAGATGTAGGGCTCGTGCTGTCCCCTAGATCTAGGGTGCGCCTCCCGTTGGAGGCGCGCGTGGGTGCCTCGCTCAGACCCCATGCGACCGCCTTTCCGCAGGATTCCAGCCATTTCGTCGAAAATACCACTCACCCCTATATCTAGGGGCACTTAGTCACCAACGACCCCTAGATGTTCGGGTGCGACACGCCCAAGGTATCCACCAAAGAGTGTGATGCTCGACATCTTTCAGGTGGTTGGCAGGTGGTTATACACAGGGTGGTGATGTGCTTGTCCACAGGGTGCACAGGTGTGTGTGAGGGTGTTGGAAGCCCCTAGATATGCCCGTGGGTTAGTTGTAAACCCCAATGTTTGCGCGCATCTTCGCCCACCTGTGTTGAGGGGGCGACAAACCGCAAAGTTGCCTCCGAGATCCTGACCGCTCGCTCCATCCACAGACCCCTCCCGCCTCGTCCACAGTAGGGGCGGCGCACACAACATCTAGGGGTCGCTTGCGTGGGTGACCACGAGGTGTAGTGTTGTGGTGTTCGCGGCGAACGAGCCGCCAGAAAGACAACGCAGGATGCCAACGTCCGGCCTTGAGCCGCAAGGAGACACGAACATGTCGATCACAGTCTACTCCAAGCCCCGCTGCCCCCAGTGCGACGCGACCTACCGCGCCCTCGACAAGCAGGGCGTCTCCTACGAGAAGATCGACGTCACCCAGGACGCGGAATCCCTCGCCTTCATTAAGGGCCTCGGCTACCAGCAGGCGCCCGTCGTCGTGGCCGGCGAGGATCACTGGTCCGGCTTCCGTCCCGACCGCATCAAGGCTGTCGCCGCCGCAGCTGCCCCCCTGGCGCTGCAGGCCTGAGTCGCGCCGACAAGTCCCGGTCGCGAGGCTGGGACTTTCGCGTATCTGGGCGGGAACGAGGCCGGGGCTCACTCACGCGGAAACGGCACGCACGCGCTCGCATCGGCGAGGAGTGAAACGCATCATGATGCGGGGAAATGAGCAGCCAACTGGCCGTGAGGACCCGCCGCCCGGGCCTCGGGGGTGAGACACTAGAGGTTCAGCATCCCGCCAAGCAGGAAGGATCATCATGGGCAGCGTCGTCTACTTTTCGTCGGCGACGGGCAACACCCGCCGTTTTGTCGAAAAGCTCGGCCTCCCGGCGGCGCGAATCCCGTTGCTTCCCAAGGATGAACCCCTGCGCGTGACCGACGAGTACGTGCTCATCGTGCCCACCTACGGCGGCGGCAATCTCAAGGGAGCGGTGCCCAAGCAGGTCATCAAGTTCCTCAACGACCCCGACAATCGGGCCCTGTGCAGGGGCGTCATCTCGTCGGGAAACACCAACTTCGGCAAGGCCTACTGCATCGCGGGCGACATTATCGCGGCCAAGCTGGGGGGTCCCCCACATGTATAAGTTCGAGCTCCTCGGTACGCCCGAGGACGTCTCCAGAGTCGCGAAGGACTGGAACAGTTTTGGCAGAAAACTACACCGACACAGGCGTAGAGGAAGCTCCCTCCCCGGAGCTGGACTACCACGCGCTGAACGCGCAGCTTAACCTGTACGACGCGAACGGACGCATCCAGTTCGACGCGGACCGTGCGGCGGCTCGCCAGTACTTCCTCCAGCACGTCAACCAGAACACGGTGTTCTTCCACGACCTGGAAGAGAAGCTGAAGTATCTGGTGGACGAGGGCTACTACGAGAAGCACGTCCTGGACCAGTACGAGTTCGCAGACATCAAGGAGCTGTACAAGCAGGCCTACGCCCACAAGTTCCGCTTCCCGACGTTCCTGGGCGCGTTCAAGTACTACACGTCGTACACGCTCAAGACCTTCGACGGTAAGCGCTACCTGGAGCGTTTCGAGGACCGTGTCGCCATGGTGTCCCTGTACCTGGCGCGCGGCGATATCGAGCTGGCTCGCAGCTTCGTCGATGAGATCATGACGGGCCGCTTCCAGCCCGCCACCCCGACCTTCCTCAACGCCGGCAAGGCGGCGCGCGGCGAGCTGGTCTCCTGCTTCCTGCTGCGCATCGAGGACAACATGGAGTCGATCGCGCGCGGCATCAACTCCGCGCTACAGCTGTCCAAGCGCGGCGGCGGTGTCGCCCTGCAGCTGACGAACCTGCGCGAGTCGGGCGCTCCGATTAAGAAGATTCAGAACCAGTCCAGCGGCGTCGTGCCCGTCATGAAGCTGCTCGAGGACTCCTTCTCCTACGCGAACCAGCTGGGTGCGCGTCAGGGCGCGGGCGCTGTGTACCTGCACGCGCACCACCCGGACATCATGCAGTTCCTGGACACTAAGCGTGAGAACGCGGATGAGAAGATCCGCATCAAGACGCTGTCCCTGGGCGTCGTCATCCCGGACATCACGTTCGAGCTGGCCCGCAAGAACGAGGACATGTACCTGTTCAGCCCCTACGACGTGGAGCGCGTGTACGGCGTGCCCTTCTCCGAGATTTCGGTGACGGAGAAGTACCACGAGATGGTGGACGACGGCCGTATTCACAAGCGCAAGATCAACGCGCGTCGCTTCTTCCAGACGATCGCGGAGATCCAGTTCGAGTCCGGCTACCCCTACATCGTCTTCGAGGACACGGTGAACAAGGCGAACCCGATCAAGGGCCGCATCACCATGTCGAACCTGTGCTCGGAGATCCTGCAGGTGTCCGAGGCCTCGACCTACAACGATGACCTGTCGTACTCGCACGTCGGCAAGGACATCTCCTGCAACCTGGGCTCGCTCAACATCGCGAAGACCATGGATTCCCCGGACTTCTCCAAGACGATCGAGATGGCGATCCGCGGCTTGACGGCCGTCTCGGACCTGTCGGACATCGGCTCGGTGCCGTCGATCGCTCGCGGCAACGCGATGAGCCACGCGATCGGCCTGGGCCAGATGAACCTGCACGGTTACCTGGCGCGCGAGCACGTGCACTACGGTTCCGAGGAAGCCCTGGACTTCACGAACATGTACTTCATGACGGTCCTGTTCGAGGCGATCAAGGCATCGTGCAAGATCGCGCGCGAGCGCGGCGAGACCTTCGAGGGCTTCGAGGAGTCGAAGTACGCGTCGGGCGAGTTCTTCCGCAAGTACATTGACGAGGAGTGGGCCCCCACCACGGACAAGTGCCGTGAGCTGCTCGCAGCCTCCTCGATCAAGGTCCCGACCCAGGCGGACTGGGAGGCCCTGGCGGCCGACGTCGCCAAGTGCGGCATGTACAACCAGAACCTGCAGGCCGTGCCTCCGACGGGTTCCATCTCGTACATCAACAACTCGACGTCGTCGATCCACCCGATCGTGTCCCGCGTGGAGATCCGCAAGGAAGGCAAGATCGGCCGCGTCTACTACCCGGCGCCCTACATGTCGAACGAGAACCTGGAGTACTACCAGGACGCGTACGAGATCGGCCCGGAGAAGATCATCGACACCTACGCGGTGGCCACCCAGCACGTGGATCAGGGCCTGTCGCTCACGCTGTTCTACCCGGACACGGTGACGACGCGTGACCTGAACAAGTCCTACATCTACGCGTGGAAGAAGGGCATTAAGACCCTGTACTACATGCGCCTGCGCCAGATGGCCCTGGAGGGCACGGAGGTCGAGGGCTGCGTGTCCTGCATGCTGTGACGTGACGCCCGTTTGTCGGGTGGTGCGGGGGTCGGGAAACCGGCCCCCGCACCTTTTTATGTGGGACGAGGCCGTGGTGGGCCGGGAGCGCCGGCGTGAGGTTGGGGCGGGCTGCGTCGAGTTGTAGTGAGTGGTGAGAAGGGATAATGAGGCGGAACTTCCGTGTTGCAGAGGTTGCTCGTATGATGTGGGAGGATAAGATCCCACATTTTGACCGGAGCTATTGATGAGCGACCCCGCGAACCCCTACGGCCCGGGCGGCGAAACCCCCTACGGCAGCCAGCCAGCGTACGGCGCTCAGGCCTCGTACAGCGCCCAGCCCGCCTACGGACAGGCACCTGCGGTGCAGCAACCCGCATACGGTACCCAACCCACATACGGCGCCCAGGCCTCGTATGGTGCGGGCGCTTCCTACGGGCAGCCGATGTACGGCCAGGTCGTGTACGCCCTGAACCCCGCCGTCGAGCGCGTGCGTTCAAACGCGTCCATGGTGCGCATCATGTCTTTCGTTAGCTTTGTGACGGTGGGGCCGTTCCTGTCGTTCGGTGCGTGGTTCTGGAGCATGAGCCTCCTCAGTGAGGCCGAGAGCCTGGGAGCACCCGAGGACGTGCTGAGGGACGTGCGCGGCGCGCGAACGACGGCTCTCATCTGCGGAATTGTCGGGATCGTGCTGTTTGGCCTTCTGATCGCCGCGCCCTTCCTCCTTGTCTGGCTCTCGGAATCATCGAAGTGATTGGTTGCGTGTATGAGTAACGAACAGATTCCCTCGATGGCCATGCAGTCCGGGTTGGGCTGGCCGCAGCAAGCCGACGGCCCCGTCGCGCCCCAGGCGGGTGCTCCCGCCTCGTCGTGGTCGAACGCTCCCGCCGCACCTCAGGCCCCCGCCCTGCCCAGTTTGCGCCCCCGGTGGGTGCGCCCGTAAACGTCGCGCCCGCCGCGCAGCAGGCCGCCACCCCGCAGTACGGCGTGAATCAGCAGGCCGCGTACGCGAGCCAGCCCGCGCAACCGGCCCAGGATCAGCTCCTGCAGCTGGCCTTCTCCCGCCTCAAGTCCAGCGCCACCGTCTTCTTCGTCATGTCCTTCGTGTGGTTCTTCACGACGCCGGTCATCCTGCTGCTCGCTAACGCGGTTCGGGCGCAGTGCCTGTGTACACACGCCCGGGAGATCGACGCTCCGTCCGACGTGACGCGGAAGGTGAACATTGCGTGTGGCATTGCGTTCGGCATGCTTCTCCTGCAGGTGAGCCTGATCATCTTGCTGATTGTCTCGGAGAACATGCGTTAGCGATCCAGTGGCAGCCACTGTGTTCGCGGTAACTAAAGGCCGTTTTGTTTATTTTTCTACTCTCGCGTCGGCTACGATGACAGCCGTATCCGATCGACACAAGCCATTCGGAGTAACTCATGAGCGATCCCGTGAGCCTACCCCGCCGCCGGCCAGGAACAGCCCCAGCAGGCTTACGGTCAGCAGCAGGCCTACGGTCAGGCCCAGCCGGCCTACGGCCAGCCCGTTTACGCCCTCAACCCCGAGATTGAGAGGATCCGTTCGAACGCGTCGACGGCCCGCATGCTCTCCTTCGTGAGTCTCCTGGTCGGCCACCTCCTGCTTGCCGGTGGCATGTGGTTCTGGACCAACAAGCTGGTCGAGGAAGCCAAGATCCTGGGCGCCCCGATGGACGTGATGGCGGATGTGGAGAGCGCGCGCTCGGCTGCGAAGATCTGCTCGATCATCCAGATCGCGCTCGTCGTTGCGGTTTTCTTGTTCTTCATCATCTTGATGGTGATCGTCGGCGCGACTGCGGCCGCCAACAGCTGACGCATCGTTACGTGTGGGGCCCGTGGAAATGGCGAGTTTCCCCGGGCCCCAACGCATAGTGGTTGACGACCGCTGCTACGATAAACGATGTATCCAGCAACATATGAAAGTGGAGTTCCCCGTGAGCGATCCCGTCAACCCTTACTCCCCCGATTCTTCGAACTCGCAGGCCCCCTACGGCCAGCAGCCGACCTACGGTCAGCAGCCCGCCTACGGTCAGCAGCCAGCGTATGGTCAGCAGCCAGCGTATGGCCAGCAGCCGGCGTATGGTCAACCCGTCTACGGCCAGCCGATGTACACCCCGCCGGTCTCGACGCAGTTCGACAGCATGCGCACGCAGGCGATCATCGCGATGGTCCTGTCCATCGTGAGCTGGTTCTTCCTCTGGATCCTGATGTCGATCCCCGCGATGATCTGGGCTATCGTCACCGACTCCAGCGCCCGGAATCAGGGTGCGCCGGCTACCGTTCTCAGCATGACGAAGCCCGCGAAGATTGTGTCGATGATTATTGTGGGCATCCAGTCCGCCATCCTTCTCCTCGCGATCATTGTCAGCATCCTTGACTGACGCCACTGTGAGAGTCGCGCGACAGCGCCGACTCCTCACACTCCGGAGCCTGTAGGAACGGTGATGCCGTTTCCGCAGGCTCCGCCTGTATTCTTGAGGGTATGACTCCCCGATACGAAGCACCCTCGCGCTCGACGTCCGGAACCGACGCAGACCTCCTCGACCAGCTGCGACACGCGGACGGACGCCCCTACGGCTTCTACAAGAACGCCCTGGGTGCCTGGGATTACGGGGACTTCACCCTCGCGATCGATCACGTGCAGGCCGATCCCTACGCCCCGCCCTCGTCCCTGCGCGCCTGGTCGACGCCCGAGGCCATGGGACTGCCCGAGGCTGCCCTGGCCTCGTCCGACGCGCGCCTGGCTGCCGCGGACTTTATTGCCCGCTCCTTCGACGAGGCCATCCGCGCCCGCGGCACCCGCGACGTGTCGATCGCCCGCGCCGGCGCCCTCATCCTCCAGCGCTCCTACGCGACCGTCCTACCCGACCGCGTCGAGGTCCGCTTCCAGGTCAAGCTCCCCGCGCGCGGACGCACGATCCTCGGCAAGAGCGCTGCCCGCCTCTTCGATGTGGACGTGCCCAACATCGTCATGGACTGCTTCGACTTCGTCTCCGAGGACCCGGACACGACCCGCAAGCGCTCCCGGCTCCTCGGCCACGTCGCCGCCTACGAGGACTACCGCGCCCTCCAGGGAATCCTCGAGGAACGCGGCTGGGTGTCCTTCGTCGCCGACGAAGCCCTGTTGGCGCGCCGATCCGGCGTATCCGAAACGCCCCTGACGGGTGACGGCGTCGTCGCTTTCAATGCCCCCGAATCCCTGCGCGCCACCGTCACCCTGCCGCACGCCGGCGAGGTGTCCGGCATGGTGATCCCCCCGGGCCTGACCCTCATCGTGGGCGGCGGCTACCACGGCAAGTCCACGCTCCTCGAGGCCATCGCCCAGGGCGTGTACGCGCACATCCCCGGCGACGGTCGCGAACTCGTCGCCACCGATCCCACCGCCACAAAGGTGCGCGCCGCCGACGGGCGAGCCGTCACCGGCGTCGACATTTCGCCGTTCATCACCCACCTGCCCGGCGGCGCCGACACCACGTCCTTCTCCACCGAGAACGCGTCCGGCTCCACCTCGCAGGCCGCCTCCATCATCGAATCCCTCGAGCTGGCGCGCGCACCCTCCTCATCGACGAAGACACCTCCGCGACCAACCTCCTCATCCGCGACACGCGCATGCGCGACCTCGTCGCCGCCGAGAAGGAACCCATCACGCCCCTCGTCGACCGCGTCACCTCCCTCACCGAGGCCGGCGTCTCCCTCATCATGGTCGTCGGCGGCTCCGGCGCGTTCCTCGACGCCGCCGACCGGGTCCTCATGATGGACAACTACCGCTGCCTCGACGTCACCTCCCGCGCACGCGAGGTCGTGGCGGACCTGCCGCGCCCCCGCACCGACGCCCCCACCAGCTGGGAGGCGGCGCCCCGCGTGCCCGCCGCAAAGGCCCGCGTGGACCGCCCGCGCACCAAGGCCTCGGGCACTTCGGTGCTGACGATCGACCGCTCGACCGTCGACATTTCCGACGTCGCCGCAGTCGTCGACCCCGGGCAGGCCGAGGCCATCGCCTGGTGCGTGCGCGGCGTCCTCGAGGAGATGGCCGGCAAGCAGTCGATGCCCGACCTCATGGCCAAGCTCGGACGGCGCCTCGCCTCCGAGGGCCTGGACGCCGTCTGCAAGTTCGGCGCCCGCTCCTATCCGGCGTTCCTGGCGCGCCCGCGCCTCATCGACGTGGGTGCCGCCATCAACCGCTACCGCGGACTGTCCCTGCGCGAGCCGCGCGGCGAGGTCTCCGAGTCGTAGTCGCTTCAGACCCCACGGGTGTTCCGGGCGCCTCGTGTGCTTTGTTAGGCCGGGCTGCTTGATGCGCCCGTGGGCGGCGGCCCGCCCGCGAGATCGCCACACGCGAGCCTGCGGCTCGGAGTGGTCGATCTCGAAGCCCGGCCAGGCCCCGCCACCGCCCACCGGCACCGCGGCCAGGTCCTCCGGACCCTTCGGC
>CAKMQM010000033.1:0-25321 GCA_927911615.1 uncultured Xylanimonas sp. | reverse complement strand
AGCACTCGTGGCACGAGAAGAGGTCGGCGCGCATGCGATCCAGCACCGACTGCCAGAGGGTGAGGATCTCCCGGTCGCCGTCCGTGGGCGTCGTTCCGGTTTCCTCAAAGGTGTCGAGCACCAGATCCAGGTAAACCTGCTGGAGTTCTGCCGCCGTGTAGGCGCCGCCTGCGGTCGTGACCTTGTAGTCGAGGTCGGGATGATGCGAGACGTTCCAGGTTTCCTGCACGGGATCGTCCATGACGAGCGAATCCCAGCGTAGGTCCGTGCCCTGCTCGATGGCCCACAGGACGAGCGACGTTGTTCCGAAACGCAGGAAAGCTGACACATCGAACATGTTGCCGTCGCCGCCGATGACGTGGAGTCGGCGGAACTGAGCCGGATTCGCGTGTGGCTCGTCGCGCGTGTTGATGATCGGGCGGTTGAAAGTGGTCTCCAGCCCGACTTCGTTCTCCACAAAGTCGGCGCGCTGGGACATCTGGAAGCCCGGCACCTCGCTCTTTTGCCCCCGTCCCACGCGGCCGGAACCGCAGATGACGGGGCGCGTCACCATGAAGGGCGTGAGACCGCGGACGATCGCGTCGAGGTCGGTGATGCGAGGCATCTGGTAGTTCTCGTGAGTGCCGTAGGCAGCGCCCTTGCCGTCGGTGTTGTTCTTGACGAGGACGATAGGTTCTTCACCCAGCTCCTCCAGGCGTGCCATGACGCGCTGGGCGATGACCTCGCCGGCGCGGTCCCACAGGAGCGCATCGCGCGCACCGATTGTCTCGGGCGCGGAATACTCGGGGTGCGCATGGTCGACGTACAGGCGTGCGCCATTCGTGAGGACGGCGGTCGTCGCCGCTGGAAGGGCGAGTTCTTCGGGGGTCGGCCGAGCGACGCGCTCCGAGCCACCGGACGGCGCGAGATGGTACGGATCGTCAGTGAGCAAAGACGGGTCTGCCGCAGCACGAGACATGCGCATACCACGCAGATCGTTGAGCGGGTCCTCCCCCGTGTAGTCCCAGCGGACGACGCCCGCGCCCTGGGCCGGCGTGCCCTCGCGGCTGATCTCGCCGTACGTGGTGACGACCTTCGTCGACAGGGCGATCGGATTCGCCCACGCGTCTCCGGGACGGTACACCCCGTACTCGGTCTCGGTTCCAATAATGCGTTCGCTGCTCATTTCACCGTTCCAATCGGCTTCACGCTGACGATTTCAGGAGCCAGTCCGCTGGTGCGCGCCCAATCTTCCGGCGAGGAGGTCGCTGCGAGTTCGAGCGACTCGTTCATCTCCTCGTGCACCCCGCGCAGCAGGTGATCCATGCTCAGGCCGGAAGAGGCGCCCATCAGTGCGTCCTTGATTGCGTACTTCTTTGCGCGTTCGACGATGCCGGCAATGAGAGCGCCGGACACGAGGTCGGACAGGTAGATGCGCTTGTGATCGCCGTTCACCAGGGTTGCGAGGAAGAGCGCCGTCGTCTCATTGCGTGCGTAGAGCGCGTCGACGGCGCGTTCTCTCATGCCCGCCACGGCCTCGTTGATGCCGCCGAAACGCTCGATTTCCGAGGCATGAATCGGCACCTGGGGCGTCAGATACTTCGAGAAGATATCGAGGGCACCCGCACGGTCGGGACGATCGACACGGATACGCACGTCGAGGCGCCCCGGACGCAACACGGCCGGGTCGATCATGTCCGCGCGGTTGGATGCGCCGATGATCACGACGTTGTCGAGGGATTCGACGCCGTCCATCTCGGCGAGCAGCTGCGGAACGATCATTGTTTCGACGTCTGAGGACACGCCCGTGCCACGCGTGCGGAACAGGGCCTCCATCTCATCGAAGAAGATGACGACGGGGGTGTCGCCGGCTGCGAGGGTCCGCGCACGAGCGAAAATGGCGCGAATCTGGCGCTCGGTTTCGCCGACGAACTTGTTCAGCAGTTCGGGGCCCTTGATCGACAGGAAGAACGTCGAGGCTCCTCCGCGCTTCGACAGCGAGTTGGCAACGGCCTTCGCGATCAGGGTTTTGCCCGAACCGGGAGGCCCGTACAGGAGAATGCCCTTGGGCGGACGCAGGCCAAACTGGCGGTACAGCTCAGGATGGTTGAAGGGCATCTCGATCGAGTCGCGCACCTGCGCAATCTGATCGTCGAGGCCTCCGATGTCCTCGTACGTGACGTCGGGAACCTCGGGGGTGAGCAGCTGCTCGACATCCTCGCGCACGATGCGCTCGAACGCGATGCCCGAGCGGGCATCCACGACGAGAGAATCGCCGGGGCGCAGGTTTCCGTGGCGCAGAGGGCCGGCCAGCTCGAGTAGGGTCTCCGCGCCGCCTTCCGTCGCCACGAGAACCCGGTCTGTGCCTACCAGCTCAAGCACGGACACGACCTGCCCGCTGCGCGGGAAGTCGTCTGCGGCAACGGCGATCATCGTGTCGTCGAGGCGCACCCACTGCCCGTACGACAGGTCAGTCACATCAAGCTTCGGGGCAACGGCGACACGCATACGCTTTCCGCCCGTGACGACCTCGATTTGACGCGATGCAGGAAACGCTCGCACGAAGGTGGCCAGAGTCTGTGGAGGCCGCGACACGTCGGCCAGCTCGCCCTGCAGGCGAATCAACTCGGTGCGCGCAGTCGTCAGCGCGGTGGTGAGGCGGCCGTTCTTTTCCTCCAGAGATATCAGGCGTCGTTCGAGCCCCTGGCGGGCTTCAATCTCACTCATCGGATGCTTCCTCACGTCCCTCTGAGGCCCACGTGTCGGCCTGCGCGACGACGTCGCGGCGGACCTTGCGCACCTTCTTCTCGGAGTTCACACGCTGACCGACCTTCTCCAGCGACCAGTCCTGCTCATCGTCCCACGCGCCGCCCTGGCCTTCAGCTGCCTTCGCCGGACGCGTTGCACGTTCCTGCGGCGTGACACCGGGTGCCAGGAGGCGGGTAACCACCAGGAAACCGGTGTGAGCCACCATGCGGTGCTCGGGGCGCACAGCGAGGCCGTCGAGGTGCCACTCGCGGCGCATGTCCTCCCAGGCGATCGGGTCTGTGAAACGCTCGGAGGTGCGAAGATCCTCAACGAGACGTGACATCTGCGTGACGGTCGCGACGTAGCACACGAGCACGCCGCCCGGAATCAGCGCATGGGTGATGGCCTCGATGTTCTCCCACGGGGCAAGCATGTCGAGCACGACCCGGTCAACGCTACCTTCCTCGGCCGACCACAGCACCTCGTCAACGTCACCAACGCGCAGATCCCACGCGGCGTGACGGCGGCCGAACCACAGGTCGACGTTGGCAGCGGCAATGTCGGCGAAGTCCTGGCGGCGCTCCACGGAGATAAGACGGCCCTGCGGGCCAACCGCATCCAGGAGGGCCATCGACAGGGCGCCGGAACCAGCGCCGGCCTCGACGACGGTCGCGCCGGGGAAGATATCACCCATGTGGGTGATGACCCCCGCGTCCTTGGGATAGACCACGGCGGCACCGCGGGGCATCGACATCACGTAGTCAACCTGGAGGGGCCGCAGAATCTGAAACTGACGGCCCTCCTCGGTGACGATCACCTGGCCGTCAGGGCGGCCAATAACGTCGTTATGGTTGAATCCGCCGCGGTTGGACTGGAAACGGCCCCCGCTCACGAGAATCACCTGATGGAAGCGGCCCTTGGGGTCGCGAACCTGAACGCGGTCGCCCTCGGAAAGGACACCTCGGCGGGTAGGCTGGCCAAAATCGTTGGCCGACATCGAATTATTACGCTGAATAGTCATTACGTAAATGATACCGCTTGCCACCTGTTGCGCCCATGGAAGGACACAGATGAGGATGGGAGGGGTTAGCGTGGTATTCATGACAGACCTGATCACCCCTTCTGCGGACAAACGCACGTGGGAACCCCGCTCTCTCGGCCTCGCGAGCGAAGGAATACGAGCGTTGCCCCCTGCAGTACCGCCTTCACGTCCTGGACGGCTACCGCGAACCGGAAACACGCGCGAAGGCACTGGGAACAATCGTGCATGCGGTGCTCGAAAATCTGTTCGCTCTGCCCGCTCAGGAGCGCACGCCCGAAGCTGCACGCGGCCAGGTGTGGCCGCAATACGAGGCCCTTGCGTCGAAGAACCCGGAGGTTCCCGCGTTATTTCGTGACGACGCAGACCGTGATGCGTGGCTTGACGAGGCTCGTGCGGTTATCGACGGGTACTTTGCGATCGAGCAGCCTCAGTGGATTGCTCCCGCGGCTCTTGAGCAGCGCGTGACAACGACGACCTCGGGCGGCGTGCGACTCCTCGG
Source organism: uncultured Xylanimonas sp. (assembly GCA_927911615.1). Taxonomy (GTDB): domain Bacteria; phylum Actinomycetota; class Actinomycetes; order Actinomycetales; family Actinomycetaceae; genus Pauljensenia. The sequence continues at coordinate 21,053 of CAKMQM010000033.1, read as the reverse complement.
TTTCATCGACCGTGTTGACCGTGCTCCCGATGGGCGGCTGCGGGTCGTGGATTACAAGACCGGAAAGGCACCCGGCCCGCGCTACGTTGACGAGGCGCTGTACCAGCTGCGTTTCTACGCGCTGCTTCTCGCGCGCACGCAGGTGCTTCCTTCTCGCATGCAGCTCGTTTACCTGAAAGCCGGCCAGGTCATCACCTTCGATCCTGCGGCGGGCGATATCGCGAACTTTGAGCGTCACATTGACCAGCTCTGGGACTCGATTGCACGCGACATTGAGAACGACTCCTTTGCGCCTCGCAAGAATCCCCTGTGCAACTGGTGCGGGGTGCGTGCGCTTTGCCCTGTGTTCGGCGGGACGACTCCCCCGCTGCCCGAGCAACATGCACGGTGGCTGTCGCGGACTCGGCTAGGCTAGATGCATGGACTTGAAGCAATGCGGCCGCACCGGGCTCTACCTGTCGGCCATTGGTATCGGCACGCTCACCTGGGGGCGCGACACTGACGGCCCCGAAGCGCTCGACATGCTGCGCCGTTTCGTCGACGCGGGCGGCAATCTCGTGGAATGTTCTGCGTCCCATGGTGACGGCATGGCAGTCGACATCCTGTCCGAAGCCATCGCAGCTGTTGGTCGGCACCGCGTGGCAGTCGCGTGGCGCGGAGGCGTGCGCCGGGCCTCCGAAGGCGCGTGGGTGAGCGCTGCGGGGCGCGGTGATCTGCTGCGCAGTCTCGATGACGCCCTCGCACGGTTGGACACCGACTACGTGGACGTGTGGATGGTGGAGCCTCGCCCGGAGGTCCCACTGGAGGAGACTCTCGAAGCTGCCACCGCAGCGTATCGCTCTGGCCGTGCGCGCTACGTGGGGCTGTCGCGGGCGACGCATTGGCAGCTTGCCGAGGCCGTGACACGCGGCGTGCTCGGAGCGAGCGCTCCGATCTCGGTGGTCGAGTTCCCCTTCTCCCTCGCGGATACCTCGCGGGCGGCGACGGTCGCTGAGCTGAGTGAACACGGGGTCGGCGTCATCGCCGCGTCCGCACTAGCTGGCGGTGCTCTGACGGGCAAGTATCGCCACTCGACGCCCGCAGACTCACGCGCCGCTTCGCCGCATCTTCGCCATCTGGTGGAGGGCCACTTGACGGGCTCGGCGCGCGGCGTCATTGAGGCTGCCACGCGTGCAGGCGCGGGACTGGATCGCTCAACGGGTGACGTGGCACTTGCGTGGGTGCGCGATTGTCCGGGTGTCACCAGTGCCCTCGTCGGTCCGCGCACGCTGCGCCAGTTGGAGACGCTGCTCGACTACACGGAGCCGTTGCCGGCGCCCATTCGGCAGGTTCTTTCCGAGGTAGCTCAGTAAGGCACGCTTCACGCGATCGACGTCGCTGATCACGTCAAGATGGGTGGGGCCCGAACCAAGCGGTTCGGGCCCCACCCATCTTGAACAGCCTGATGATCGAATCAGTCGTCGACCTCAATGAAGTCGTCTTCTTCCTCATCGTCATCGTCTTCATCGGAATCGTCGAAATCATCGTCGTCATCCTCGGAGTCATCGAGAATGTCGAACGGCAATTCCACGCCCAGCTGAGTGAAAAGAATGTCGTCGTAGGTGAAGAACGCGTCGCGCAGCGCAAGCTCAGCTGCTTCGAGCGCGGCGTCGTCAGCCTCGTCTCCATCGCGGGCGATGTCGAAGTGGTTTTCGAAAGCGTTGAGCAGGCGCGTCAGCGCGCGGCGGGCATCTCCAGTCATGACAGTCATCTTACCGTGAGACGGCGCACTTTATCAGGGAAGGTTGAGCTGCGAACGAATAACGGACACCATCAGATCGGTTCCCTTGATCTCGGCGGTCTGCTCTGCGCCGAGAATGCGGGTCTGCCCGTCCGCATCAAGCAGCTGCGACGCACCCATGTTCGGGCCGAGGGGCAGAATCACCCACTCCTTCGTCGGCTGGTAGATGGCGTCGGGCTTCTCCCCTTCGATCTGGGCGGTGATGTTCGCGATGACGACGCGGGCCTGCTGACGCGCGGCGTCGGCACGCTTCGATTCACGCACGTCTGTAAGGTCTCCGACGGCGTAGACGTTCGGGTGGTCCACGACCTGCATGGTGCCATCGACACGGATAGTGCCGTTCGGGTTCATGACGGACTCGTAGTCGCTGCCGATCAGGAAGCCGGTGTTGGCGCGGGCGCCGTAGCACTGGAACCACAGATCAGCCTCGATGACGTCACCGTTCTTGGTTTCGACCATGAAGTGACCGAGGTCGCCGACGTTCTGCGGGGGCAGGTAGGCCAGCTCAGAGCCGGTCACGACGCGCACGCCGAGGGTGCTCAGTTGCTCGGCGATCTCGTTGCGCAGCGCGTCGGTGTAGCCGGGCGTACCCAGGATCTGATCGGAGGCCTCGACGATCGTGATGTCCAGACCGGGGAAAGCATTGGCTAGTTCGCCGGTCAGCTCGATGCCGACGGTGCCACCGCCGACGATCATCACCGAGCGGGCGCGGCCGAGGTTCTCGTGCAGCTGCTCAAGGCGCGCCTTCGCCACGGACGAGCGGTAAGAGGAGTACTTCGCGGGGAAAGGATAGGTCGATCCGGTCGCGAAGACGACATAGTCGGCCTCGATCGGGTCGTGGCCGAAGACATGAACGGTCGTGCCGTCAACACGCGACACGGTGCCGCGCACGACCTCGCCGCGGTGCAGGAGGTTCGTGTAGGGCATGAAGATCGCGTGTTCCCACACGGTGTCGACCGCGGCACGCAGCGCGGCTGCGTGGTGGACGAACTGGTCCTTCTGTTCGATGAGGACAACGTCCGCGATGGGGTCGAGCCCCTTTGCGACCGTGACGCCTCCGTAACCTCCGCCGATGACTGCGACGCGTGCCATGTCTTGCCTCCTTATGAGTGGACCGCGTCTATTGTGTCACCTGGCGGGCACGAATGCGCGTGCTAGGGACCTTAGTCCGCGTCGTTGGCGCTCTCCCCGGCCTCCAGGCCGAGGCCGCGCGCAACATTCGGCGGGAAGAAGTTGGGGCCCTTGAGGACCTTTCCATCCTCGCGCAGCTTGACGGAGCCGTCAGGCATAAGCTTCGACAGGTTCGACGCCTGCACTTCGGCGAGCACCGAATCGAGATCCATTCCGGACTCGATCGCCATCCCGTAGATGACGTAGATGAGGTCGGCGAGGGCGTCCGCAGCCTCAATAACATCGCGCTCGCCATCGTCTGCCGCAACCGCCTCGGCGGTAGCCGCCTCGATGATGGCGCGGGCGCGCTTGCCGTAGACCGCACCCATGAGTTCCGCGAATTCTTCGGCGATCAGGCTCATGCGCATGCCGAGGCGTTCGTAGGACAGCGTCGGATCGTCGAAAGAACGAATCGGCATCGAGTATGTGCGATGAAACTCCATCACGAGATCCATCGGGCTGGGAGCGCCTTGGTTGTTCGAGGTGGGGGTGTTCTTCTCGCTCATGCGTGATCCTTTCGAGACTGTTCCCAGGCCGTGGCCAGGATGTTCGTGAATGCGGTCGTGGTCTGATGCCCGTCAACCAGGAATTGTGCGTCGAACACGTAGGTTGGGACGGTAGTGACGCCCATGTGCATCGCCACCTGGAAATCCGAATACACGCGGGACGCCCACTCCTCGTCGCCCACGGCGAGAGCAGCAAGCTCCGGCGGCATTCCGATGTCTTGGGCGCACCCGATGAGAACCTCGGGGTGGGAGATGTCCAGGCCCATTTCGAAGTGGGCGCGCATAATGGCCTCGGCGACTTTCAGCTGCAGCGAGGAGGGACCTGCCACCGTATCGGCATCAATATCCGCATCGTGCGCGGCCGCGATGACCCGGTGTGCGCGTGACGTCGGAGCGATGACGAGGTTATCGAAGTCAAAGCGAATCCCCTCGCGTGCGCCGAGCGCCTGCATGCGCTCGTCGGATTCGTGCACTTCTTCGAGCGTCGCAGCGCCGGATTCCACGAGAGCAACGACGCGGGGCTTGTCCACGGGGGCGTCGAGTTCTGGGTCAAGAAGGAAAGCGTGCAGGTAGACCTCGACCTTGTCACGATGCTCGAAATCCTCGAGGGCTGCGCGCAGGTGTCGCAGCCCGAGATAGCTCCACGGGTCGCAGGTGTCGAGCCACATGTCGATACGCACGGTGCCTCCTCACGATTGATATGGAAAACCCCGGAGCCTTTCGGCCCCGGGGCATTTCGTGCGCGGAGGGGGACTTGAACCCCCACCCTCGTAAAATGAGGACTAGCACCTCAAGCTAGCGCGTCTGCCTATTCCGCCACCCGCGCAGGTGAGCGATGCGAACCGTTGCGATCCGCAAGCGAATAGAAGCTTAACACGATGTCAGCGACATGCGCCAATCGAAACTAAGAGTCTTTTCCGCCGCTGCGCAGTCGCGAGTCGAGAGTCGAGAAAACCTTGACAATAGAGTCAATATCGGCGTCCGTCATGCCATCCAGGAGGTACTCGCTGACCGTCTGCTGATGCAGCTCTGTGGCAGCAAGCACAGTTTCGATTCCCTGGGTCGTCAGGCACGCGTCGTAGCCGCGACGATCGACCGCGGAGGGAATGCGCTCCACCCACCCGTCGCGCGACAGATTCGAGACGAGGTAAGTGACGCGCGACGGAGAATAAACGACGCGGTCAGCCAGCTCGCCCATGCGCAGACGATGGCCCGGCGCCTCCCACAGGGCCAGAAGAATGTTGTAGTCGGGCATGGAAACCCCGTAGGTGCGCTTGAGGCGCGTCTCGAGAATGCCCTGCAGGCGCCCGGACGCCTCGAAGAAGACTCGCCATGCGGCAGCGCGCGCACTATTGGCCTGAACGATCGGCGTCAGTCGTGCTCGTGATTCCATGTCTCCCTCCTCGTGGTCGTGTCGGATGCTTCTCTCGGGATAATAGGGCATAGTGACTAAGAAAGCACCAACAACGCGGGAGAGCCACGTGTCTTTATCCATTTCTGTTGTCCTTTTTGACGTCGACGGAACGATTGTTGACTCCGCTCCTGCCGTCATGAGCGCATTTCGTGGTGCACTGTCAGACTACGATTTGCCGATCCCCGACGATCAGCGACTTCGCACCTATGTCGGCCCGCCGCTGTGGTACTCCTTCGGCGACCTGGGTTACGAGGGTGATCTCCTAGCCAACCTCGTGAGCGGCTACCGTTCGCGATATCAAGCTCACTTTCTTGATCCCGAGCCCTTCCCCGGGGTCATTGATCTGCTTCACGAACTTCATGATGCGGGCGTTCCGTTGGCGACCGCGACGTCGAAACAGGCTCCGATGGCTCTCGCTCAGATGGAGCATCTCGGTCTGTCCAGCGTTTTTGACGTGATTGCTGGCGCTACACCCGACCCGGCATCGAGCAAAGCGACCGTCATTCACGAGGCCTTGACGCGCTTGGAGGCCCGCGGCGCCGACATCTCTCGCCCCGTCATCGTCGGCGATTCGATCTGGGATGTGCGCGGAGCCAAGGAGGCTGGCATTCCAGTAATCGGCGTTGGGTGGGGCTACTCGACTGAGGACGGCCTTGACGACGCGGATGCCGTGTGCGAGACGGTCGACGACCTGCGCACATACCTCCTAGATGGCGTGGCACAGCACGCGCGAAGCGCTGGTTAGCGAAAGTCTCGGGAACGCACGTCGATGGGCAGGTTGACGGGGGCGATCTGGAAGGCTTGCACGTTAATCGCGCCATCACCCCATTCGAGTGTCCCGCGAACGATGAGCGCGTTCGACTCCAGGCACACGCGTCGAAACTTTTTCCACGCGCCCACCGACACCGAGACGTTGACGAAACCCGTCTCGTCTTCAAGGGAGAGGAACGTAATCCCCCCGCCCGTGTGTGGGCGTTGACGATGGGTGACGACTCCGGCGACGTCGACGATGCGTCCGGCCAGGTGCTGGCCCAGCTCGCCAGCCCGGAGGACGCTAGCGGGCAGCGATCCGCGGACGTAGCTGAAAGGGTGGCACCCCGGGGTTACCCCCGTCGAAGCGACATCCGAGCGCATGCGTTCCACCTCCGATAACGAAGGCAGCTCGGGTACGCGGGACCCCACCTCCGTGCCCGGAAGGAATGGCTGCCATTGACCGGCCCGAGCCTGTGGCTGCGCGAGTGCCCCAGCGGCCCATGCCCCTTCGCGCCGCCCGACCCCCAGGCACTCGAGAGCGCCGGCCATCGCGAGCTTTTCCATGGCAGAGGCGCTCACGTGGGCGCGCCGCGCAAGGTCCGCCTGACTCGTAAATGCTCCCTGACGCCTGGCTTCGACGATGCGCTTGGCGGCCGCGCCCAGGCCTCGTACCTGAGAGAGCCCGATACGCACCGCAAGCTCGCGATCGACATCGAGGGCAACGGTGCCGCGCGAGGGCAAAGACTCCGGGCGCCCCGGGTTGTAGGACTCCCCCGTCTCATTTTCGCCCACGCGCTGCACGCTCGCGTCGACGAGTGAATCGTTGACCGACGGACCCGCCACGCGCACCCCGTGCCTGCGGGCGTCCTGCACGAGGGTCGCGGGCGAATAGAAGCCCATCGGCTGGGAGGCCAGGATCGCGGCATAAAAGTGCTCGGGGGCGTGCACTTTCAGCCAGGAGGATGCGTACACGATGTGCGCGAACGAAAATGAATGAGACTCAGGGAATCCAAAGTCTGCAAAGCCCTTGAGCTGTTCGAAGATGCGCTCGCGCGTGGGCTCGTCGATCCCCCGTTCCTCCATGCCCGCCATAAGGTCCCCCTTGAGGGCTTCCATGCGCTCCGGGCTGCGCTTGGCGCCCATCGCGCGACGCAGCTGATCGGCGCGCGCCCCCGACAAGCCCGCCGCATCCGTCGCGATGCGCATGAGCTGCTCCTGAAAGAGGGGAACCCCGAGCGTCTGGCGCAGGGCGGGCTCAAGGAGTGGGTGCAGATAGGTGACCTTCTCGCGTCCCGAACGGCGCCGTAAATAGGGGTTGACTGAGCGCCCCTGGATTGGCCCCGGTCGGATCAGAGCGACCTCTACGACAATGTCGTAGAAGCAGCGCGGCTTGAGCCTGGGAAGCGTATTCATCTGCGCGCGCGACTCCACCTGAAAAACGCCCACCGTGTCGGCCGCACACAGCAAGTCATAGACCCTCGGATCCTCCTCCGGCAGGGTGTGCAGGCCGAGGGGCTGGCCCTCGCGCCCTTGCACGACTCGAGGCGCCCAGCCGCGCAGCTGATTCGAGGCCTCCCCCGCACGCGCACTGTCCGCCTGGAGCTCGTCGAAGGCGATGCGCAATGCCGTCAACATGCCAAGTGATAGCAGGTCGAACTTCACGAGACCGGCATCCGCACAGTCCTCCTTATCCCACTGGAGGACCGTACGTCCCGGCATCGCGGCCCACCCAACCGGACAGATGCGCGACACCGGCTGATCGGTGAGCACCATGCCGCCCGAGTGGATCCCCATGTGCCGGGGAAGACGCGCGAGCGCCTGGGCCGCATCCCCAACGAGGGGTGGCACTTCTCCCCTACCCTGGGACCAGGCTGTGGCCGTACCAGCGGGATAGCCGAGGGCGCGCGCGACGTCACGGATCGCTGAGCGCGGTCGGTAGGTAATGACGTTCGCGACCTGGGCCGCGCGATCCCTCCCAAACGTGTCGTAGACGTACTGGATGACCTCTTCTCGACGACACGCCTCGATATCGACGTCGATATCCGGTGGCCCCGAGCGCGCATCGGATAAAAATCGCTCGAACAGCAGGTTGTGGCGCACCGCGTCCACCGCTGTGATTCCCAGGCAATAGCACACCGCCGAGTTGGCTGCGCTCCCCCTGCCCTGGCAGAGGATCCCATTGCGGGCGCAAAAGTCGACGATCTCCTTGACGATGAGAAAGTAGCCCGCAAATCCGAGGCGCTCGATGACCCCTAGTTCGTGCTCGATCGTCTCCCATGCCCGGGGGTGGTGTGCGCGTGATCCGTAGCGCACGCTCGCGCCCTCGTAGGTGCAGTGCGCGAGCCAGCTGTCCGGGGTGTGCCCGTCGGGGACCTGGGTACGTGGCAGGCGCGGGGCGACGAGACGCAGGTCGAAAGCGCATGCGGCTGCGACCTCGCACGCGTTGTCGAGTGCCTGCGGGTGTGCTCCGTGCAGTCGCGCCATCTCCGCGGGCGAACGCAGGAAGGAGCGGTGTGCGCCCAGATGAGCCTCCACCTCGTCCAAGGACGATCCCAAGCGGGTTGCTGTCAAAATGTCGCCGAGCGCCTGCTTTGAGGGTGAGGACATGCGCGCTCCGCTCGTCGCCACCAGGCGAGTTCCACTCGCGCGCGCAAGCTCCGCGAGCACGTCTCCGACCTCGTCCTCATCCCCGCGCGCAGCCTGCCACTCGACGAGCACATGGTCGCGACCAAACGCATCCACGAGCCCATCCAGGACTCGGCGTGCGGGCGCCAAGCCCCCGGCTCGCAGCGCGCGCATGAGCGGACCCCGCCTACCGCCAGTGAGGACGACGAGCTCTCCTCCGGCCTCGCTCAGATTGACGAGGTCGTGGCGGGGATTGCGCTGCCCAGGTTCGGACAGTGCTCGATCGCTCATCGCTCCCACGAGATGCGCATAACCGCTGGGGCTGGCCGCCACAATGGGAAGGCGCATCCCCGGATCTTCAGCTCCGGGAGCGAGTCCCCACCCCGGCGCAGATGTACCCGGAACGATACCTCTCAGAGCGCCTGGTGTGAGCGTGAGCTCAGCTCCGTACACGATCGGCAGGCCGGCCGCGCGGGCTGCCATGGTCGTCTGAACCGTCGAGTACATGCCGTCGACGTCGAGAATCGCGAGGGCATCGAGCCCGAGGTGCGCAGCTTCCTCCACCATACGCGCGGGCTCGTCGGTCCCGTCAAGAAACGTGAAGGCGCTGTGCGCGTGCAGTTCTGCGTAGCGTCGTTCCGTGGTCACCCAGCCATTATATAGAACATATGTTCGATAGTGGTGATGGTAGGGATGTACGTTGGTGCGTACAGTGAGGGCGAACGGCGCCCCTCCCACGAGGAGCACAAGCCCTATGCTGGGAACATGGAATCCATGCTCGCAGCGTCGCTTCGCTCCCCCGGTGCCCTGGTACTCGACGAACGCCCCATCCCAACACTCGGCCCACGCGACGTTCTCCTCTCCATCGAAGCAACAACCCTGTGCGGCACGGACCTTCGCATTGCGACTGGACAGAAAACGAACGGCGTCACCCCGGGCGTGATCCTCGGGCACGAAATCGCCGCACGCGTATGGCGCGTTGGAAGCGAGCTCACCGCAGGGGTCGACGTTCCCGCTCCGGGCACGCAGGTCGGACTCGCTCCGGAGATTGCCTGCGGACACTGCGCCCCCTGTACCAGCGGCCGCTCTAACGTGTGCGCGAACATGCGCCTATTCGGAACGGGGGTGGATGGAGGCCTCGCAGACTTTATCCTCGTCCCCGAAGAAGCGCTCGCGTGCATCACCCCCGTCGCTCACGAGATTGCCCCGCCTCACCTCGCGCTCGCCGAGCCGCTCTCATGCTGCCTGCGCGCAACAACACGCCTGCCCATCGAGTCCAACTCCCGTGTCCTCGTTCTGGGAACTGGCCCGATCGGCCTCATCCACTGCGCACTCGCGGTTTGCGCCGGCGCACGCGTCATGGCGTGCGGACGGCAGGCACGCCTCGAACCCGCGCGAGCAATGGGAGTCGAGGTGACGACCAGCGCCCAAGGCGAGGATCTTGTGCGTGAAGTCCTGAGGTGGACAGACGGTATTGGAGCAGACGTCGTCATCATCGCAGTCGGAGCCCCAGACCTCGTCCCCATTGCCGCTCAGTGCGCGCGCATCGGCGGCCACATTTCTTTCTTCGCAGGCTTCCCCGCGGGAGTGAGGGCTCAGATCGACCCCAACCTCGTGCACTACCGGGAGCTGACCATCAGTGGCAGCGCGAACGCGACCCTTGACGACTACGCGGCGGCCGTCGAAGCGCTTTCAAGCGGACGCATTGACCTGTCGCCACTCATCACACACGAGTATGAGCTGTCCGACGTCAGCGACGCCCTCGACGCCGTGCGCACACGCGCCGGCCTGAAGGTCGCCGTGCGCCCGAGGGGCATCACCGCCCCTTAGTCGAGGAGCCCACGCAGGTCCGCCTCGCTCAGGCGAGCGCCCGTCCCGGTCCCGTTCATCACCGAAGAAATGAGCTGGCGCTTGCGATCCTGAAGCTCCACGACCTTCGCCTCGATCGTGTCAGTCGCGACCAGTCGATAGACGTTGACTTTCTTCGTCTGACCGATGCGGTGCGCGCGATCAATCGCCTGCTCCTCCGCGGCAGGATTCCACCAGGGATCCATGACGTAGACGTAGTCCGCCTCGGTGAGGGTCAATCCGGAACCGCCAGCCTTCAGCGAGATGAGGAAGACTTGCGCATCGCCCGAGCGGAACTTCTCGATGACCTCAGCGCGACCACGTGTCGATCCATCGAGCTGCACGACGGATATTCCACGGCGCTCAAGCATGTGCCGGATACGCTCCAGGAACGAGGTGAACTGGCTAAACACCAAGGCCTGATGCCCGAGTGGCACGATCTCATCCAGGCGATCCGCCAGGTACTCAATTTTTACCGACCCCACGTGCGCATACGACTCCTCGACGAGAGCCGGATCGAGCGCTAGCTGACGCAGCCTCGTGATGGACGCGAGCACACTCATTCGGTTCGCGTCCACGTCGCGCAGCAGATCGAGAATCCGGGCGCGTTCGCGGGCCAGGTACTGGTCGTAGATGTGGCGGTGTTCCTTACCTAAATCGACGCGCACAATGTCGACGATTTTGTCGGGCAGATCTGGAGCGACCTCCTCCTTCGTGCGTCGCAGGACGAAGGGGGCGACATAGGCCGTCAGACGCCTGAGCATCGACGGGTCCGCGCCGTTTTCGATGGGCCTGCGCACCTTCTGCTGGAACGTTTCCCACGGGGGCAGGAGGCCGGGGCACGTCAAGGAAAGCAACGACCACAGGTCTCCCAGCGAGTTTTCGATGGGGGTACCCGACACCGCCAACTTCCAGGGCGACTCAAGATCGCGAAGCGCACGGTAGGTTGCAGTGCGAGGGTTTTTCACCGCTTGCGCTTCATCGATGACAACTCCGCCGAGGCGCACCTGGTTCCACTGCTCCGCCTCCAGGCGGGCGAGCGTGTAGGAGGTGACGACGATATCCGCATCGGCAACCTCCTCCTGGATCCTCGTCCCCCGGCGCGCGGCCGTTTCTGTCACCGCGCGCACACGCAGGTGTGGCGTGAAGGTGCGCGCCTGGTCTATCCACACGCCGACGACGGAGGTCGGCGCCACGACGAGAACGGGCGAGGTATCACCGGCGGGTGCATGCGCTCGCAGCGCTGCCACGGCCGACAGGATCTGGACGGTTTTTCCCAGGCCCATGTCATCAGCCAAAATTCCACCGATTCCACCGGACAAGCGAGCCGTCAACCACGCGTGGCCGCGGCGTTGGTACGGCCGCAGAACCGAGCTGAGCGATGGTACCGGCGGCACACCCTCATCCGCGGAGCCGTCGCGCAGCGGAGCAACCCGCGTCCTCCACGCGTCACTGAGGCTCACGTGGTCGGATGCGCTCGCGAATAGATCGACGACGCCGACTTGCATCGGTGTGAGCCGCACGCACTCGCCGTCCCATCCCGCCAGGGTGCGCGCCTCTTCCAGCAACGTCGCCAAGGAGCGAATACGTTCGCCGTCGAGGCGCACCCACGTTCCCTCGACCTCGACGTAATCCTGCCCACCTGCGATCGCTTCGAGCGCATCGCGCACGCTGATCGTGACGGTACCGAGGCGCAGGCGCACGTTGAGGTCAAACCAGTCGCGTTCGGCCGGATCAACGCTCACATCGACATCGAATCCGTCTTCTCGCACGTCGATGGCACGCACATCCTCCGCAACGTCCCACACGAGGCCATCAATGCCCTCGGAATCGACAACCGCCTCTAAGAACGCGGGAACGTGCCACGGAGACAGCCTTCCCGTCGTCGGAGGCGCAGTCCACAGGGCGCAGTCCAACCCGCGTCCCCACGACTCGACGCGCCCCACGATCTCAGCCACGGCCTCGTCGTCCGCGCAGTGGGCCACAGGAGTACGCGAGCGCGACTCGCCCTGACGATACTCAGCCCACCAGCGCACAACGACAGATTCACCGTCGCGTCGCACCGTGCCCACGAGCGACACGTCCGGGCGAGCCTGAGCGTCAAAACTTCCATCGGAGGAAGCCACCGAAAAACGCCTGAGGAGGGCGGGCAGCCACGTGCTGCGAAACTGAGCGACATCCGCGGCAGGAATGTGCAGGCCTCGATCGAGGGGAAAGCCGTCGAGCATTCCTACACCCTCAATCCGCGCGATTGCGCGCCCTCCATCCAACAACAGGACGCTCGCGTCGCGGTCGATGCGCGGCCTCGTGATCACCTCGTCTCCGTTACGCGCGACGACTCTGACGTCAAGACCGTCGTCACCGGAGCGCACATCAATATCCGCATCCCACGTTGCGTGCGAGAGCACCACCCTCTCATCGGCGTCGGGCGAGGCGTAGAGCTCAACCCCGGCCCGCACCAGACGCGCCAGCCACGCGTACGCATGCTCACCCAGCGAACTGAGCGTCACCTCCGTGCGCGAGTGCCACGAACGCGATTCACGCGACAGGCGGTACCCCTCGCGCATGAGCGAGACATGCGTGGGATCCAGCCCATCCGTCACTGACGCCCACTGCGTGGCCGTCAGATCGAGCCACGAAGCCCTCTTCGTCGTCCACCCGGATGAGGAGCTTCGGCGCAGCGGGATGAGAGACGGCTCGACCCCGGGATCATGCGCATCGACGACGAGGGCCAACGGCTCGCCCAGGCGGTCGCGGTCAGAACCCAGTATCTGCTCGAGGACACGGCTCCACTCAGGCACCGAGCGCTGCTGGTCGCGGGCATCCTCGCGCCCAACAATGAGCGTCGCGACCGTATGGGGACAGTCACTGCGCAGCGGGCACGCACACGCGAGGGAGGGACGCACAGCGCCCTGTGCGACGCGCACGCGATAGGTCAGCCCGGCTTCCTTCACGCGTGCTTCAGCCTGCTCCCCATCCTCGCTCCAGGAGAATTCACGCACCGCGCCACTGCGCGCTAAACGCAGGCCATTCGCCCACGCCGCCGGGCCAACGAGGGCCATCATGTCATCATCCGACAGCGAGGCCAGCGTGTGCGACAGAGATACCATCCTTTCAGTCTACGGCACCCACCCATCCCCAGCACCGGCTCACTGGGACAGTCCCTCGATCGCCCACTCCCCCTCCTTCCAGACAAGGAGAACGTCCCGTCCGTCCTCAAGCAGAGCCCTCATGTAGGCGCGCGGTCTCTCCTGCGCCCACCACCGACCTCCCACTGGCCAAGGCCCTTCCACCCGCGAGATAGCCGCACGGCGCCCCCTCCCCGACACTGATTGCGAGACATCACGCTCGCTCACGAGGTAGGCGGGTGTAGCACTCAAGGCCCCTCGGTGGTCCACACGCACGTCGTCGAAGGCCCCCAATGCGCCAACAATCCTCACACGCACGGGCTCGTCAAAAAGCGTCGCCGGAGGATGAGCGATGCGTCCCTCCCACGCCCCCTCGCGCGGGCGAAGGAGAGGCTCGCTCCCCCACCTGGTCATCACAACACGGCTGCGCGGATCGTATCCGCCCTGCACCCGCGGAATCAGGAGAGAATCCGCCCCCGCCATCCCCTGGATGCGCACGACGCTACGCGAGACATCGCGCTCGCGGTCTGACCTCCCCCACAGTGCTGATGCACTGCGCCCCACCCGCGGATCGCACGCAGTGACGCGTATGCAGGTCACCGCGCCACTGGGCCCTTCGATACCCGAAGTCCACCCCGCGAGCGTCCATCGGACACGCAGCGCAACATCGTCGGATGCGCACACGTCACATCCGCTCCACGTGCGAGTGCGCTGACCGCCCCCGGCATCCTCCACATCGATGCGCAGGGTCTGCGAGACGAGCCCGCCCCGCACCAGCCCCTGAGACAGATCTCGTGCGATGCGCCCAATGGGCACCATCATCGTATCGATGGACTCTCCACCCACATCAATGACGCACTCCATCGTGATGTCTGGTTGAATGCGCCCGGCCAGCGTGATGGCGCTGTCGCCTCCGGAAGCGAGATTCCAGAGTTGTTCACCGACGTCGCCGAAGCGCTCGCACACACGGCCTCGCCCCAGTGCCAGAAAGTCCGCGCACGTGTGAACGCCTAGGCCCGTCAATAGCTCAATGGCGTCAGCGGCTCTATCAGCCATCGCGACGGGAACGGCCCACAGGGCACGATGTAACGGGACGCGCCCCAGAAATGATTGGCTTTCTCCGGCAGGAACAATGCGCCCCTCGCGCGCCGCCTCCAGGGATGCGACCGGGCCATCGGCGATGCCAGCAAAACACTCAACGCCGACGGACTCCTCGATCGCCGACACCAGAGCCAAGGCCGCGGCCTCCTCACTCCCATGCCAACGAGCGGGACCACGCGCCCGACACCTGGCTACCCCGGGGCGCACGCACTCCACCCCGGCCGCCACTGAATCGAAAGCATCGACAACGGCGCTAAACGCTCGCGCCTCGCGATCAGGGTCGCGAGGCAAGCAAACGAGATCGGGACACACATATGTCGCCTCTCGTACGCTCATGCCGCTCCTGACTCCGGCGCTCCGAGCAGCGCCGCTGGCAACCTCGATGCGTTCGCTATGTACGACGGCCCCAGCGCCACCCGGCGGCAGATCGACCACGAGGCAGTGGACGGGCCAATCGGGCACCCACACCACCATGTCGCGCACTTAGACCACCAGCCGCATCCGTTGACGCACCGCATCGCGAGAGAACCCCGGCCAGGGGCGCAGTGTCACGATGGTGCGTCCCATCGATCGGCCGAGCCGCAGGGCCCGGCTGCTGTGCGCCGGACAGCTCAGGAACATCGAGACAGACAACATCGCAGGCTTCTATCAGAAGGGAACACAGGTCCCCCACCTGGTGATCTTTCGCCGCGTTTAACACCAGTACACGGTCGAGGTCCATCCCCTGCTGCGAGGCCCATTCCCAGCCAATATTGCTCACTCCACATACGCCCGTCCACCCCTCGGAGGGGCATACGTCGATCAGTAGTCGGATGAGTTCAGCTCTGCCCGTCGGCCCCAGAAGGACGGGAGAAATCCCCGCCTGCGCATGCTCGATATCGTCACGCGCTCGCAGGCCAACAGCCTGTTCGGCACGGTTCAACACGTCGCGCGCCGCCAGTAGTCGCGCGTGCGCATCGGTCATAACTCCCCCTCCCAACAATAGAACATGTGTTCGACACTGGAAGTGTAGAACCCTGCTCATACATCTGCGTCCCGAACGCCGATCGCGCGCGAATAGGTCACAATGGAAACACCGAGAAAGGAGCACGCATGAACATCGACCAGCGCCCCCTTGCCCCCAGCCCCTACGAGGGTCTGGAAGTCCCCACGTTTACGCTGTCATCAAGCGTTCTCACCGACGGTGCACCCATGCCCGAGTCGGCGACCGCCGAGGCCGGATCCCTTTCCCCGGACCTCACCTGGCACGGTTTCCCCGAGGACACAGCGAGCTTCATGCTGACCTGCTTTGACCCGGACGCCCCGATCCCCTCGGGCTGGTGGCACTGGGCAATTCTTGATATCCCGTCGTCCATGACCCACCTGGAGGCGGGTGCCGGAGCATCCGACCTCATGCTGGACGGTCCGGCTTTCCATCTGCGCGGCGATGCGGGAGAGGCCTCCTACTTCGGAGCCGCTCCCCCCGCCGGCGACCGCCCCCACCGCTACGTATTCACGGTGCACGCCCTCGATACGGATTCGCTGGGGCTCGACGACGACGCGACCCCAGCCATGGCCTCGTTCGTGGCGCTCGAGCACACGATCGCGCGCGCCTCCCTGACCGTGACCCACCAGGCCTGAGGATTATGCTGCACATTATTTTTGGGAGCCGGAAATCCCCGGCAATACGGGAGCCGCAATCCGCCTGTCCGCGTGCACCGGATCGATGCTGCACTTGGTCAAGCCGCTGGGCTTCGACATGGACGACGCTAAGCTCCGCCGCGCAGGCCTGGATTACCACGACCTCGCGCACGTCAGGGTGCATGATTCTCTCGACGAGGCACTCGCCGAGGTTCCAGGACGCGTCTGGGCACTCACAGGCCACGCGACCACCATGTACTCCGACGTTTCCTATGCCGATGGGGACGGCCTCCTCTTTGGGCGCGAGTCAGTAGGCCTCTCCGAGGATGCGATGCATCATCCGCGCGTAGAGGATCGCGTGCGCATCCAGATGGTCGACGGGGTACGTTCCCTCAACTTGGCCAACTCCGCATCGATCGTCCTGTACGAGGCATGGCGCCAGCTGGGTTTCCCGAACGGCATCTAGCCCAACGACAGAGACGAAACGAACGAGGCCCGGGTCGGATCACTCCGCCGGACCTCGTTTGCTGCACGAATCGCTCTTCCAAGCGGTGGGTCAGTGCGCCCTCCACGGGGCGGACGGACGCTCGACCTGCTCTGCAAGCGAAACAATCCTGCGCGGATTTGACCGCCACATCCAGACCAAGCCGATGATCGACACAATGAAAGGCAGGTAGTAGAAGTCGACACCAAAGCCAGTCCAGGCTGAGCGCGCGGAATTGAGCTCATCCAAACCGAGTGACGCGACCCACAAAATGATCGGAATGGCGATCGACAGAGAGATCGTCACCCAACCAACCAGGCGCATGCGTCGGCCGTTATGAGTCAGCGCCGTGGCCGCAACGAGGTAGTCGATGCCCGCAAGAAGAGCAACGATACGCGGCCCCCAGGGCTGCCCCTGCGCATGAAAAAGATCAAGGACGGCTGTCACGAGAATCCAGGCTCCGAGGAGCCAAAACAAAGCGATGATGATGCGGCCAAGCCCAAGCGACGGTGGGCGCTGATCGCGCGCACCGACGGCCTCGTTCGTCGTGTCATGTCCGTGCACATGTCTGATCCTACCGACAGCGTTGTCACGACGCATTGCATGAAAGACGACTGCCGCGCGCAACCATGCCGTGTGGCCTGAAGCACCAGGATGGAACACTGAGCTTCAGGACAGCGTTACACAAACGTGGGACAATGGGCCTATAAGGACCGTGAGGCCCGCCATGAAAACAACCATCTGAGCTTCGGCTCATCAGCGAGGAGTTTTAAACCTTGAGCGAATCGACCTACGACATCGTCATTCTGGGTGCGGGTTCCGGCGGCTATGCGACCGCCCTGCGCGCCGCGCAGCTCGGCATGAAGGTCGCCCTCATCGACGGCGATAAGGTGGGTGGCACCTGCCTGCACCGCGGCTGCATCCCCACCAAGGCGTACCTGCATGCTGCAGAGACGGCCGAGGCCGTGCGCGAGTCCTCCAAGTTCGGCGTTTCCTCCACCTTCAACGGCATCGACATGGCTCAGGTGGGCAAGTACCGCGACTCGGTCGTTTCCGGCCTGTACAAGGGTCTGCAGGGCCTGCTCAAGTCGCGCAACGTCGAGGTTATCTCCGGCTGGGGTCGCCTCGCCGACGCAAACACCGTCGAGGTCAACGGTGCGCGCATCACCGGCCGCAACATCGTTCTGGCGACCGGCTCCTACTCGCGTTCGATCCCCGGCCTCGACATCGGCGGCCGCGTGATCTCCTCCGACCAGGCCCTTCAGATGGACTGGGTCCCCTCTTCCGCCGTGATTCTCGGCGGCGGCGTTATCGGCCTCGAATTCGCTTCCGTGTGGCGCAGCTTCGGCGCCGAGGTCACGATCATTGAGGCACTGCCCCACCTCGCCAACAACGAGGATGAGGCCATCTCCAAGCAGCTCGAGCGCGCCTACCGCAAGCGCGGCATCAAGTTCCACACGAACACCCGCTTCGCCTCGGCCACGCAGAACGAGCAGGGCGTGCACGTCACGACCGAAGACGGCAAGGCCTTCGACGCCGACGTCCTCCTGGTCGCTGTCGGCCGCGGCCCCGTGACCGAGGGCCTGGGCTACGAGCAGGCCGGCATCACGCTGGATCGCGGCTTCGTCATCACCAATGATCGCCTGCACACCGGCGTCGGTAACATCTACGCGGTCGGCGATATCGTCCCCGGCCTCCAGCTGGCACACCGCGGCTTCATGCAGGGCATCTTCGTCGCCGAAGAGATCGCCGGCTTGAACCCGACGATGCAGGCTGATATCAACATTCCTCGCGTGACGTTCTGCGAGCCGGAGATCGCCTCCGTCGGCATGACCGAGAAGCAGGCACGTGAAAAGTTTGGAGACCAGGTGCGCACCGTCGAGTACAACCTCGCCGGAAATGGAAAGTCGTCTATCCTGGCCACATCGGGCATCATCAAGCTGGTCTCGGTTGAGGGCGGTCCGATCGTGGGCTTCCACGGCATCGGCGCGCGCATCGGTGAGCAGATTGGTGAGGGCGAGCTCATGGTGAACTGGGAGGCGTACCCCTCGGACGTCGCTTCCCTGATCCACGCGCACCCCAGCCAGAACGAGTCGCTCGGCGAAGCGGCTATGGCGCTGGCAGGCAAGCCGCTCCACGTCCACAACTGACCGAATTTTTTTAATAGGAGAACACACATGGCAACTTCTGTGACCATGCCCGCTCTGGGCGAGTCCGTCACCGAGGGCACCGTCACCACGTGGCTCAAGCAGGTCGGCGACACCGTCGAGCTCGACGAGCCCATCGTCGAGGTGTCCACGGACAAGGTTGACTCCGAGGTCCCCTCCCCCGTGGCCGGCGTCCTGCTGGAAATCCTGGTCCCCGAGGATGAGACCGTCGAGGTCGGCACCGAGATCGCTCGCATTGGCGACGCGTCCGAGGCCTCAGCTGCTCCCGCCGCTCCCGCTGCTGCTCCTGCAGCCGCCCCCGTTGCGGCTCCCGTCGAAGCTCCGGCCGCTCCCGCTGCTGTTCCTGCAGCCGCCCCCGCACAGGGCACCGAGGTCCGCATGCCCGCTCTGGGCGAGTCCGTCACCGAAGGCACCGTCACCACGTGGCTGAAGTCTGTGGGCGACGCCGTTGACGCCGACGAGCCGCTGCTCGAGGTGTCCACGGACAAGGTTGACTCCGAGGTCCCCTCCCCCGCGGCCGGTTTCCTCGCAGAGATTCGTGTGCCCGAGGACGAGACTGTTGAGGTCGGTACGGTCGTTGCGATTATTTCCTCGTCCGCTCCCTCTGCTGCTCCCGTCGCCGAGACCGCTGCTCCCGCCGCACCCGTGGCACCTGCCGCTCCGGCTGCACCTGCAGCTCCCGCCGCTCCGGTTGACCCCTTCCCGAACGCGTCGACGCTGGCCCAGGCGGCTTCCGCGGCTCCGGTCGTTGAAACCCCCGTCGCCGTGACCAGCTCCGCCTACGTCACCCCGATCGTTCGCAAGCTCGCCCGCGAGCTGGGCGTCGATCTGGCGTCTGTGTCGGGCACCGGTGTTGGCGGCCGCATTCGCCGCGAGGACATCGAGGCTGCCGCAGCTGCTGCTCGCGCTGCAGTCACGGCCTCCGCCGCTCCTGAATCACCTGCGGCACCCGCCGTACCGGCGCCGCTGTCCGCGAGCCTTCGCCGCTGCGCGGCACGACTGAAAAGATGTCACGTCTGCGTCAAACGATCGCTCGCCGCATGCTCGAGTCGCTGCAGACCACAGCTCAGCTGACCACGGTCATTGAGGTCGACGTGACGAAGGTTGCCGCTGTGCGCGCGCGTTCGAAGGACGCGTTCCTTGCCAAGAACGGCACCAAGCTGACGTTCCTGCCCTTCTTCGTGAAGGCAGCGACCGAGGCCCTCGCCTACCATCCGAAGATCAACGCGACCATCAACGACAAGGAGGTCACGTACTTCGACTACGAGCACGTGGGCATCGCCGTCGACACGCCGCGCGGCCTGCTGGTCCCGGTGATGAAGAACGCCGGTGACAAGGACATCGCGGGCATCGCCGCCTCGATCAACGATCTGGCTGCCCGTACTCGCGACTCGAAGATCGGCCCCGACGAGCTGTCCGGCTCGACGTTCACGGTGACCAACACCGGTTCGGGCGGCGCGCTCTTCGATACGCCGGTCCTCAACATGCCGGAGACCGCGATCATGGGCGTTGGCACGATCGTGAAGCGTCCCGTCGTGATGAAGGGTGCCGACGGCGCCGACGTCATCGCGATTCGCTCGATGGTGTACCTGTCGCTGTCCTACGACCACCGCCTGGTTGACGGTGCCGACGCTTCGCGCTTCCTCATGGATGTGAAGAAGCGCCTGGAGGAAGGCGCGTTCGAGTCCGACCTCGGACTCTGATCCTCACCGAACGCTGATGGGGTGGGCCTCGCATGAGGCCCACCCCATCACTGTCGCTTGGACGTTCACCGAGGGGCTTAGGCGTTATTGCGGCGCCGCACCACTTTGCTGATCAGCGGGCTCCGCCTTCACAACCTTTCCCGACACTGGATCGACGCGCACGCGAAGGTCGGTTACTTGTGGCTCCGAGCGCTTCTCACAGGTTCCTGCTCGACATGTTTCGGTGGCGAGAACCGTCAACGTTGCGCTGACATCGATGGCTCCCGGTTCACACGCTAATACGGACACATCATCGATCCGAGAGGACAACTGCGAGACGCGCACTCCGTTGCTTTGCATCGATGCGATGCGCTCCTTGTCTTGATTAAGCAGCTCACCACCGAGAACGCTCTCGAGAGGCGTCGGGTCACCGGCAACCACGGCTTCGTCGCGCGTGCGGATCGCACGATTAATCGTTTCTGACAGGCAGAACGTCGCACGCGCTACCCGTCGAGTGTTCAAGCGACTGTGAGGACTCAGCGTAGACAGGTGCCTCTGATTGAGCGACGCTCGGACCGCTACGCAGCAAGCCGTAGGCCATGATGGACACTCCCGCGACGATCGCCGACAGCCCCGCAGCGAGCACACCCAACGCTCGGCGACGGCCGCGCTGTGCTTCCTGTCTCCCGCCACGCACATCCTGCGGTGTCGACGCAGCCACGCGCTCGGTGCGTCCGTCTCTGAGCGTATCCTCGCGCAGTGCAGCCGCGCGCA
>CAKMQM010000032.1:0-3874 GCA_927911615.1 uncultured Xylanimonas sp. | reverse complement strand
CGTGCCCTCTGCAGCCGCGTGGATCATTGCTGCCGCCGGCGTCATCTCCTCCTACTTCCTGACGATCTACAACGTCACCCAGATGAGCCTGCGCCAGGAAATCTGTCCTCCCGACATGCTCGGCCGCATGAACGCGATCTTCGCTTCGCGGTCTGGGGTGTCATGCCCCTCGGTTCATTCGTTGCCGGCATCGTTGCCGCCCACACCGGGATCGAGGCCGCGATGTACCTGTTCACGGCGCTTGCTGTTACCGCCGGCGTCGCGATGGCGTTCACTCCGGCTGCCCGTATCCGAGGTTCCAACGCTTCCCCGACGATCTCATAATGTGACGCGCTCGGACACTGCAAGTGTGCCCATTCGTGCACGGTCGCGATACCATAAGTGTGAGGCAAACCGCAACGGTTTCGGTGACTGAGCCAAGGAGGACACCATGGACACCGCAACGACCCTCGTCGAGGCCCTGGGCGGCTGGGACAACATCTCCAATCTCGAGGCGTGCATTACGCGCATCCGCCTGGACGCAGCCAACACCGACCTCATCGACGAGGCCAAGCTGCGTGAAGCCGGAGCCTTCGACGTCGTCATCGTTGGCGACGCCGTGCAGGTCGTCATGGGCCCCGACTCCGAGGACCTCGTCGAGCAGATGAACGCGAGCCGGTGAGCTTTCTCGTCCGTGCGCCTTTCGGTGCGCACGTCCTGCCCCTGTCCGAGGTACCGGATCCCGTCTTCGCCAGTGGCGTCGTCGGGGATGGGCGCGCGCTCCTACCGGAAGCCGATGTCACGTGCGTGACCGTTCACTCCCCCATCAACGGAGTGGTCACCAAGCTCAAATCGCACGCAGCTATTATCACCTCGACGCGCGGGCCTTCGATCCTGATTCATCTGGGCATCGACACCGTCGGCCTGCGTGGCCGAGGCTTTGCTCCCCTCGTTGAGGAGGGCGACATCATCGACGCTGGCGCTCCTCTCATCCACTGGGATCTCGGCCCCGTCCGCGCGGCAGGTCTGTCCCCCTGCGTACCGGTCATCGTCGTCAGCCCTCCCGGAGAGCCGGTTTCTCCCGAGTTCGACGACGCACTGCCCACGGTGGGGATTCTCGATCCGCTATTTTCCCTCCCCGACGGAGACTGATTCCCGCTCATATGCATGAACCCCGTGACCCTTTCGGGTCACGGGGTTCATGCATCGGCCTATTGGCGTCTGTCAGCGGACGGTCCCGCGCAGCAGCGCAAACAGAGAGGTCAGGCGCTCGTCGGTGGGCAGGTCCTCGATCGCAACTTCTTCCCCATCGGAATCGCACAGCGGCACGCACCAGTTCGGGTACTGGTCAGCACCCGTGCCCGGCATATTCTGCGGGCGCACATCCCCGACCGCATCCACGAGGGAGGCGACGACCAGCTTCGACGGGGTCTTCGCGACGTAGCGGTACAGGCCCTCAACGGTCTCGCGCTCGCTGGGCTCCGCGCCGTCGATACAGCCGTACTCGTGGAGTCGCGCGCCCATCTGTTCGAGCTCAAGGCGATCGCCCGCGCGCACCGTCTCGATGTCGTCCGTCAGCAGGCCAAGCTCGGAACGCAGCGTCGTTTGGATGCCGCGGATGTAGCCAAGCGTGGGCGGCAAGTCATGGATGTTGACTGCGGCCAGAGCGCTATCGCGGTAGTGCTCGGGACGCAGCGGCCAACCGCCGCCCTCCTTTTCGAACCACACAACGGAGGTGCCGAGGACGCCACGCTCGCGCAGGTAATCGCGCACCCACGGCTCCACGACGCCCAGATCCTCGCCGATGACGACGGCACCCGCACGCTGGGCTTCCAGCAGGATGACGCCCATCATGGCCTCGTGATCGTAGTACACATAGGTACCTTCGGTGGCAGCGCAACCGTCCGGAATCCACCAGAGGCGGAACATACCCAGGATGTGATCGATACGCACCGCGCCGGCGTTAGCCAGCGCAGCGCGGACCATGTCGCGCAGCGGCAGGTAGCCGGACTCCGCGAGGCTGCGCGGCGACCACGGCGGCTGCGACCAGTTCTGCCCCTGCTGCGAGTAGACGTCCGGCGGAGCACCCACGCTCATGCCGCTGGCAAAGAGCTCGGGACGGCTCCACTTTTCGGAACCGTAGCCGTGCACGCCGACTGCCAGGTCGGCCATGATGCCGATCTCCATGCCGACCTCACGCGCCACGTGCTGGGCATGCTCGAGCTGTTCGGCTGCGACCCACTGGCACCACTGGTAGAAGTCAACACGCTCGGCCAGCTCGAGGCGCTCAAGCTCGACGCGAGGCGCAGACGAACGAGCAAGGTCCTCGGGCAGTTCGATCGTGCCCTCGCGCTCAACGAGGGCGCACCACAGCGCATAGTTGGACAGCTCGGAACCGCCGCGCTCGATAAAGCGATCCAGCTGGCTCTGGCGATGGTAGGAACGCGGAGCGGCGAAGATGACCTCGAGGGCCTTGCGCTTGGCCTCCCACGAGCGATCACGGTCGATCAGGTCCTCACGGGTGGCGAACTGGCGGGTCTCGTCGCGCAGCTGCTCGATGACCACGCGCGAAGCCTGGGGCAGGGAGGCGTACTCCTCGATGCTCTCGGGACGAATGTAGATCGGGTTGAGCCAACGGCGCGACACCGGCAGGTAGGGAGAGTTCTCCAGCGGGGACACCGGCTGCGATGCGTGGACGGGGTTGATGAGCAGGAAATCGGCTCCCTTGTCCGCACACACGGCAGCCAGATCAGCCAGATCGGTGGCGTCACCGATGCCCCACGAGGAGGCCGAGCGCGTCGAGTACAGCTGAGCGTTGACGCCCCACACGCGACGCGAGGACTCCAGGAGCGGCAGGGACAGCGTGTTCGGCACGATGATGAGGGTCGCGGACTCCACGTGTCCGCCCTCGACAGTCGCCACGAGGCGATGCCAGCCGAGCGGCAGCCAGTGCGGGACGTCAAAGGTCGCACGTCCGACGAGCTCACCATCGATCATGCGCGGAGCAACGTAGCGATCCACCTGATCACACGAGCCCTTACGACCGTCCTCCAGCACCCACTGAACGTTCACCCACGAGCCGTCCGGCACATGCACCGGGAACATGTAGCCGCCACCCTGGCGGGCGACGATCGTCGGAGGCAGGGTACGACGCCATTCGCGCTCTTCGGTCAGGCGCAGAGCCTCGTGCACATCCCCCACCGTGGACGATTCGTCGAGGGGCAGTCCGAGAGCGCCCAGGACCTTCAGGAGAGTGGACGCACTGACGCCCACCCAATTCCCGTACCAATCCCAGAATCCGGTGGCTACGCCATTAGCATCGGCGATACGGCGCAGCTCATCGATGTTGTCAGATGCGGGTGCGTGAATATCCACGAAAAAGCCTTCTACGTTGCGGGCTGATGACACTTTTAATACTAGGCGTGGACGCGCTGCGACAAAGACTCCGCAGGCGTGTCATGGGCCACGCGTTCAAGGATTGAGATCATCGCAGCTGCCACATCATCGGACTGTGCTCCGCACACGATCTGAACAACGTCGCCGGAGCGCACGACGGCTAATACGCCATCCACTCGCAGCGCCGCCTCATCGACGTCCCGTTGAGATTTCACCTGAATACGGATTCGCATCGTGCAGGGTTCTACCTCGACGATATTGAGGTGTCCACCCAGCGCGTCGATGAGCGCTTGTTCAATCGTCATCGGAGCCCCTTTCGCGCCGCCTGAAGTTTGGGATACGTGTCACATGCTAGATGTGAGCCTGTGCAAAAGGCAAGTGGGATCCGCTACATGAGCAAATTTCCAACGAAAAGGCATTGACAGAAGCGAGAAACTCTGCATACAGCTACAATTGCGCGCTCCACCGGCCCCAGCCACACATCGGTGACCAGAGAAAA
>CAKMQM010000031.1:0-3262 GCA_927911615.1 uncultured Xylanimonas sp. | reverse complement strand
CGCCTGAAGGGCTCCGTGTACCCGGTGGCGACGACGCGCTTGCCGGCTTCCTTCGAGTCGCCTCGGCCTTATCGACAATCGCCTGGGTGCCCGGGTCCGCGCCGCACTGGGCGACCTCGGCGGCCGGGATGAGAATCGAGTCGGCGCTGGTCACCTGACGCGTCGCGGGATCGATCGTCAGGCGGATGAGGCCCAGGTTGTCCGTGTAGGAACCCGATGCGATGCCCGCCAGGCGCGGGTTCGCGGAGTTGAAGGCCTCGACCGAGTTGACGTGGTCGAACTCGTAGGGCACGTGCGTGTCCCCGCCCATGAGGCCGTCGACGTCCTTACCGACCTTCGTGTAGTTGTTCTTCACGTCGTCGTCCAGCATGGCGATGACGACGTCGGCCTGTCCGCTGATCTTCAGCTGCGCAGCCAGCGAGTTGATGCGCGCAATCGGGTCGCTAAAGGTCAGGCCCTCAGTCGTGCCGGGACTGAGCTTGTAGGGCACGTCCTGCGCAATTGCACCGATGAACGCGACCTTCATGCCCGAGGGCGACGTCCACACCTTGTAGTCCCCCAGATATGGGATGCCGTCACCGTAGGTGCCCATGCCCTCGATGTTGGCCCCCAGGTAGGGGAAGGTCGCCTGCACGAATTCGCTCGGGTTCGACCCGTCGACGCGCTGCTTGAAGACGGCCTGTCCCATGTCCAGCTCGTGGTTGCCGATCGTGGAGGCCAGCGGATCCATCGTGTTGAGTGCCGCGATGGTCGGGTTGTCCTTGAGCGCGCCTGAAATGTAGGGGGACGCGCCGATGTTGTCTCCCAGCAGGGTGAACGAGGAGTTGGGGTTCGTCGCGCGCGCCTTCTTCAGGTAGCAGTTCATCGCGGGCAACCCGGCCTCGCGCACGACGCCCTTCTTGGCGACCTGCTGGATGTGTCCGTGCACGTCCGTGAGTGTGTAGAGGTCCAGGGTGATGGGCGAGGCCTCGTTCTGTGAGGCTTCCTCCTGTGGCGCCGCGAGCGCGGCTGCGGGCAGGGAGGCCAGAGAGAGTGCGGCCGCCGAGGCGAGCGCGAGTCGAGTCCATGGTCTGCGCATGGGTGTGTTCCTTTCATCGGGGCGGCGCCGGCGGCGCATCCTGCGTGGTGAGTGTGGAGTTCGTGGTGTCAGCCGCGGCGGCGAAGGCGGCGCGAGAGGAGGATGAGTCCGCCGCCGAGGGCGGCGAGGAGGATGCCGATACCGATTGCCGGGCCGGCGTCCGCACCGGTACGCGCCAGGCCGCCCACCGTCGCGGCGCGCGTGGGCGTCTTTCGGGACGAGGCCGTGGCCGCCCTCGAGGGAGCCGGCGCGGGGGACGCGGACGGGGCTGCGCTCGGTGAGGGGGCCACGCTGGGGGCGGCGGACGGCTCAGTGCTCGGCGTCGGGGCCGGGGCGTCCCCACCGAGCAGGGTGAGCCCGATCAGCTCCGGATTGTGGTCCGAGGATCGGTAGGGGTTGTCAGCCTCGATCGCGAGGTGGGCGTTCATGCCGGCCCTCGAGTATTCGAAGGCGATGGACTCCTGGGCGTTGACGGCCCAGCTGGTCACCCCCGCGAGGAGTGGCTTCGCGGCCGCGTTGGCGAAAACGTGGTCGAGGGATCCGGAGCGTCCCGCGTAGACGTAGGAGGCCTCGCCCGCGCCGGAGACGCGCTCCCAGCCCGCGGCCTCGAGGGCCTTGATCGGATCCTCCTGCGAGTAGGAGTTGAAGTCACCCACGAGCAGGGTCGGCTTGTCCGCGAATCGGGCGGCGAAAGCGGCCAGGGAGGAGGCCTGGGCGACACGGATCGCATTCGCGTTGCCCTGACCGTCCCCGCTGTCAACGTTGCCGGCAGGTGCGCCCTCGGGCACGGATCCCTTCGACTTGAAGTGGTTGGCCACAACGACGAAGGAGGCGGGCGCGGACCTCTCCCCCGTGACCCGCGCGAACTCTTGGGCGAGGGGCTGGCGCGCCAGGCCCGTGAACGCCGGGTCGTCGTGGATCAGCGAGGGGCCGACCGGGGAGACGGTCGCGGGCTTGTAGATGAAGGCGACGCGGATGACGTCCTCGGCCTCGGGAACTGCCTGGGGCGAGGGCACGTACGCCCACGTTCCAGCGCCCGCGTCCCTGTTGAGGGCCTCGACGAGGCGCGCGAGGGCCGCGTCGCGGTCCGTCCCGACCCCCACGGCAACGGGGTTTTCGATCTCTTCGAGGGCGACCACGTCGGCGCCCAACGCGTTGATCGCGGAGACGATCTTGGCCTCCTGGTTGGCGAAGGCCTCGCTCGAGAACGCGCCGCGTACCTTGCACTTCTTGGCCGTCACGAATGCGCCCGTGCGGTCCGGGTAGCCCGCGCATCCGGCCTCGTCGACGCCCAGGTCGGAGAAGTAGTTGAGGACGTTGAACGTCGCCACCCGGGTGTCGCCACCGACCGTGGGGGCGCTCGGGCGCTCCCCGGTGATGGTCACGGGCGAGCGCTCCGGATGCCCGGCGACCATGGAGGTCGGCTGGAAGACGAAGGACCCGTGCCGGGGCTCAAGGACCACGGGCTTGGTGAAGGACACGTGGTAGCCGACGCGCGCAGGTGAGCCGTTCGCCAGGTAGGCGTAGGCGGCCTCGGTCGCCGCTCCCTTCTGCAGGTTCGTATTGGTACCGTCGTCGAGGGCGATGGCGCGGGCGGCGTTGGTGGCCTCGTAGTCGCGGGCGGCCTGCCCGGGAGCCACCACGTCCGTGGCCGAGCGCAGCGGGCTTTCACCCGGGGTGAGGGTCAGGGTGCCGTACTGGTTCGCCTGGTAGTTGTCGGTGATGGTCCACGTGCCCTGGGGTGCAAGGAGCATGGACTCGAGGGCCTCGGCCTCGTCCGATGTGGGGACGCGGGTCGCCGGGATGGGCGTCGGCGCCTGACATCCCTCGACCACGCTGACGGAGGTCGCGGCCAGCTGGGTGAGGCTCTGGGGGTTACCCTTTGCGCTCGTCGCGGGGAACTCTCCCACCGTGCCGGTCACGCGCACGCAGGTACCCGGGGCCGGAATCCCACCTTTCGTGCCCACGTAAACGAAGAGGCCATCGGAGCGTGTGCGCCCCGGCTCCCACATGCCGCCCGATCCGGGGGTCTGGATCGTGTAGCCGTCGAGGGTCGCGCCCAGCCCGGATTCGGCGGCCGGGTAGGCGGCCGTCACGACGCCGAGAGTCGTCACGGTGGCCCCCACCATCGCGGAATCGTCCCCCTCACCCACGGCCTGGATGTCGGGGATCGGCGTATCGACG
>CAKMQM010000030.1:0-2694 GCA_927911615.1 uncultured Xylanimonas sp. | reverse complement strand
GCCTCGTATCCATCGAGGAGGAAGGCGCCTGCCAGCGCGTCGTCGAGCGCTGGGCCCCGCCTGTCGTACAGTTTGGCGTCACCCTCACCTGGGAATATCGTCCCGTGCTGCTGGGGGAGACCCCGGCACTGTCGGTGTCTGCCCGCGTCGCGCCCTACGGAGCCTGGCCCGAGCGCGTCCCGCGCCTCGGCGTGCGCATCGAAATGCCCGGCTCGCAGTGGGAAGCCTCATGGCTCGGCGACACCCTCATTGGATACTCCGACATGCGGGTGAGCGGCGCTCGCGGCTATGGGTACGCCCCCGTGCGCGAGCTCTGGGATGTCAGCGTGCGCCCCCAGGAAGGTGGGCAGCGCCTCGACCTCGAAGTCCTCCGTATGCGCGGTGAGGTGGGCGACGTCCTCGTCGTGCCGACGTCGTCCCTGGGCTGGAGCGCCTCGCCGTGGAGTGAGCGTGAATTGGCCGCGGCCTCACACTGGGAGGACCTGCCTGACAGTGAGCGTACGTTCCTGTGGCTGGACGCATTCCAGGACGGCATCGGGACGCGTTCGTGCGGGCCTGACTCTCGGCCCGAGTTCGCCGGTTGTATGCGCGATACGGACCTGACATTCGTAATTGCCCAGGTTGGGGGTGATTAAGCCCCAACCTGTTATGTTGCGGCTTGATAACGATGCGCAAAGTTGTTGGCAATGATGCGCGAGCGTCACAGGCCGCTATGATTCAGACATCAACTAACACGAGATAGTTAGTGACTCGATCCTATCGATCGACCAACAAGAACGGACCAATGGAGGTTTCGCATGTTGAAGAAGAAGATGGCTGCAGGCGTTGTCGCCCTCGCCATGTTCAGCACCCTCGGCCTGGCTGCCTGCAACCCTGGTGGCTCTAGCTCCGACAGCTCGAGCGGCGGTTCGACCGCGGCCGGTTCCATCCCCGAGCCCGATGTCGCGTGCGACATCCCTGCGGGCAACCTTGACGACTCGAAGATCGACACCTCGAAGGTTGAAGGCGAGATCACGTTCCAGACCCAGGGTCTGCAGAACGACTTCGGCGACTTCTTCAAGGCCAAAGATCAAGGGAATTCGAGGATGCCAACCCCGGCGTCAAGATCAACTGGACCGACCAGGGCGGCGGCGCCGAGTTCGACCAGACCGTGACCGCTCAGGCCTCGAACTGCAAGATGGCGGACGTCATCAACGTTCCCTCTTCCACCATCCTCGCCCTGTCCAAGTCCAACCTCCTCATGGACTACGACGTCAAGGCCCCCGGCATCGGTGACAAGTTCGTGAAGTCCATCTGGGACTCCACCGCCCTCGGCGCGAACGACCACCACACGGCTCTGCCCTGGTACTTCGGCCCCTACATCACCACCTACAACAAGGAAGTCTTCAAGCGCGCTGGTCTCGACGAGAACATGCCGCCCAAGACCATGGATGAGCTGTTCGAGGATGCCGCCAAGGTCGGTGCCGACGGACAGGGAGACTACGGCATCTACGGCTCGCCCGAGTGGTACATGATCGCTCAGCTGCACGGCATGGGCGTCAACCTGCTCAACTCCGACAAGACCGCCTTCGACTTCGCCGACAACGAGGCTGCGATCAACTACGTCACCAAGCTCTCCGAGCTCTACGCCTCCGGCGCCATCCCGAAGGACTCCCTGACCGGCGAGCCCGACCCGGGCAAGGCCTACACCGACGGCAACCTCGCCTTCGGTACGCCCAACGCCTCGTTCCTCAAGTCCGTCAAGAAGAACAACGAGACGGTCTACCAGAACACCGGCGTCGGCCCGTTCCCGACCAACCCCGGCATCAAGCCCGTCTTCGAAGGCCAGTACATCGGCGTCTCGGTCACCACGCAGAACGCCCCCCTGGCCATGAAGTTCGCCGAGTGGATCACCAACGCTGAGAACGAGTACGCCTGGACGCACGACGGCGGCGCCATCATCTTCCCGGCTGCCACCGACGCCCTCGACAAGCTCGTCGCCAACCCGCCGGAGATCGCCGACGACCCGGTCTTCAAGGCCGCCTACGAGGAGGCCGCTAAGGCCGCCAAGGACGCCGAGGCCTACACCGACGTCTTCTACGCGACCGGCGCCGTGAAGGACGCCCTCATTGAGAACGTCAACAAGGCCATCCGCGGTGAGGTCGATCCCAAGACCGCCCTCAAGACCGCTCAGGATCAGATGAACGAGAAGCTCAAGGCTCTCGGAGACTGATTGAACGCTCGGGGGCCGAGGCTAGGCCTCGGCCCCCGACGCATTCCTCGCCCAGCGTCGGGCCGCCGGCTCACGACCCAGCGCACCCCTGAAAAAGGATTTTGGTATGCCGATACGTAAGAGCGCGCAGACGCGCTCCCTCAATGGCGCCGCCCGATTCCGCCCGGGCTGGGTTCCCTGGCTGTGGGTGACCCTCCCGGTCCTCGCGGTCATCTCCTTCTACATCTACCCCTTCATCACGACCGTCTACGTGTCGTTCACGAAGACCAAGCCGATGGGACGCATCGGTCGCTTCGTTGGCATCGACAACTACACCGCGGTGCTGTCGGATCCCGAGTTCTGGCAGTCGCTGACGAACTCCCTCATCTACGCGGTCTGCGTCGTCCCGCTCATGGTGCTCCTGCCGCTGCTGTTGGCTCTCCTCGTCAAGTCGCACGTGCCCGGCATCGGCTTCTTCCGCGCCCTCTACTACCTGCCGGCCA
>CAKMQM010000029.1:0-7148 GCA_927911615.1 uncultured Xylanimonas sp. | reverse complement strand
ACGACCTGACCGGCTGCGCTGGCGACGAGCGTCGGTCCCGCAGCGGGGGCGGGGCCAGGGGCCGGGCTGGGCGTGGGGGCAGCCCCGGAGACGAGGAAGTAGAGCGCGCCGTCCGGCAGGGCCTGCGCTTCGGCCTCCGTGGAGCACACGGTGATGCCGACGCGCTTCAGGGCTTCGGTGAGTTCGGCCTTGGTCGCCAGACCCGTGAGATCACTCGTGTGGGCCACGCCCGCCACGTCGGCCTTGGTCGCCAGGCCCGTCAGTTCGGCCTTGGTCGCCAGGCCCGTGAGATCACTCGTGCGAGCCACGCCCGCCACGTCGGACTTTGTGGCGTATCCGGCGAGGTCCGCGCGGCTCGGGAGGTCAGCGACCTGCTGGCGTGTTGCGTAGCCTGCGAGGTCGGCTCGTGTGGCAAGTGGAGCCAGGTCGGTGCGCTTGGCGTATTCGCCGAGGTCGACCTTTCCGCCTGCGGAGGCTCTGGCGAGTTCTTCCTTGGTGGCGAGTGGCTCGATGGCCTTCGCGATCGCTTTGTCCGTTCCTTGCTTCGTGTAGAGCGTGGGCTTTGCCATTGTCAGCCTCCAAAAGTGATTGTGTCCCCGTCGTCAGAGACGACGCCGCTGATAGTCGCTGTGTCCCCGTCGCCCGAGACATTCACGTCTGGGGTGCCAGTCTGGGGTGCCGGTGTGGGCGTCGCCTCGCCGGAGAACACGCTGTTCGAGCGTGTAGGCCATGCCGGGCTTCAGCGTGACTGTCGCTTCGCGCAGTGTCCGGCCGGGGACGCTGAGGCGCAGGTGGACCTGCGTCGGTTCCGTGAGGTCGAGGGGCAGCATGATCTGTCCGCGCGGGTTCGCGGCCCGCGAGACGGGGCCGACTGCCATCATGGACGTGGTCTCCCTGTCTTGGTCTTCAGGGTCGCCGTGATGTAGGCGAGGTGCTCAGGTGAGCCGTCGAGGCGCGTGACGTTCCCACTCACTGTCGTTCCTCCCATTTATCTACCTTCTCCTGTAGTCTGTCGAGGCGCTCATGCAGTCTCGCGTGGGCGTCATGCGCGTGTTCGTCGATGGTGCGCTGCGAGGACTCGCGTGCTGTCCGTTCATCGTGGAGCTCGGCGGCCATCTTGGAGCCGCGCTCATCGATTCGTCCGACGCGCGCTTGCACGGAGCTGAGGCTCTCGCTGTGCGCGTTGAGAGTGGCCTCCATTCGGGCGCCCTGATCGAGGAGGCCCATCACCTGCTTTGATAGAGCGCCGATCTGGTCCGACACGACCCAGACGGTCTCAATGGCTTTGTCGAGGTCGTCTCTGACATTCGTATCGTGGTTGTTCTTGATTTCCGCGTCCGCGCTCTTCGCTGCATCACGGGCCTCGGACGCGGTCTCCGAGATGTGCGCGAGCCGCGCGTCGAACATACGGCCGACGTACCGTAGGCCCGCGACGACTGTCGCGGCGGCAGCGCCAATGATGGCAACCACCGCCGCGACAATTGCTGCGACGACCTTCGGGTCGGCGATAATGTCAATCACGCGTACTGTCCGACGTGCCGTCAGCTCATCGAGGGCTGCCCGCCCGGAGTAGCGGCGCCCACCCAATCGAGGATGCTCGCACCGTTAATGCGGACGGCTGACAGCATCGTGTACACCGACCAGGCGACGCCGAGGAACACGGACATCTGCGTGACGAGCAGACGCCACGTCGCCGGGTACGAGCCGGAGACCCACACGGCCGCAGTTGTGACGAGAGCGACCGCGACGAGGAGCACCACGCGGCGGCGGCGCGTCCACCACGGCTTGTCCAGCGCTGCCTGCACCATCGGCCAGATGAGGCCGATAATGACCGTCGTGATGAAGGGGTCCGCTTGAAGCCCCATCAACAGCTTATCCATCTCAGTCTCCCTTCTCCGCGCCCGCGAGCGCCTGGTTGATTGCCGCGTTGGTGACGGCTCCGTAGTATTCGTCGACCTCGACGCCGACCGCGCTTTGCAGCTGGCCGACCACGCGGTCGTGGGCCTCGTCGGAGTCATCTCCCCAGATGCCGTCCGGGTCGGCTCCGATGATCGACTGGACGTATTCGACGCCCAGTGGGAACTGGCGGCCGCCCCACGAGCTCGCCGCCACGACCGCGTACACGCGGCGCGTGGTGTCGGGACCGGAGGACGTTGTCCACGTCCGCGCCAACTGCACGCTGGATTCCCGTGATGTCCGTGTAGCCGCCGGATGCGCCAGCGGCCGCGTCGGAGTAGTAGGGGCGGATGACCGCGCACACGGAGTCCCAGTCGCGGGACCGGCGGTAGACTCCGCCTCCGTTGGACTGGGAGCCTGCAGCGCCCGAGGAGGTGTTGCCCTCGATGGTCTGCACCCACGACCCGTAGTTCGCTTCGACCAGGCCAATGTGGTCGGCCACGCCATCCCCGTCCCAGTCGAAACAGATGAGATCACCCGGGGCTGCGTTCGACGGGTCGACGAGCTGGCCCGCTGCCCGCGCGGCGTTGATGCCGTAGGGCACGTAGGCGAAATCGCCGCCTGGGATCACCGAGTTGCCGTCGTCGTCGGTGAGGCACCACGAGGCGAACATGGCGCAGAACGGAACACCGTTCTCGCCGTAGTACGCGCCATGCTTGTCGGCGTACCAGCGGCCAAACGCCGAGCCCGGCAGGGGGTCATTCCACCGCGAGTAGCCGATCTGGCTCGCAGCCCAGGCGAGCGCCTTAGATGCTGTCATGCTCATCGCGTGACCTCCTCGTAGGGGAACTCGATGGGCGTGACAACGTCGGCCGGAGTGTCGGTCGCCGGAGGCATGGACTCCATGAGTTCTTCGATAGTCAGTTCCATATGTCTCTCCTCAATCGGGTAGACGAAACCCCCCCGGACGGGATTGTCCGAGGGGCGAGTTCAGTTGTCGGCGGTCAGTAACCGAGCGCCATCCACGCGAAGGAATGGCGTTCCTGTGAGGTCACGCCGGGGAGCATCGGCCTGAAGCCGCTCTTGTCGAGCACGTCCACGCAGAACTGCCGGCCGTTCTTGAAATTCCAGCCGGCCGGCCCCGATCCATACAGCGGCGTAATGGACACAGACACGCACTCGTGCGGGAATGGGGTGCTGAAGTTGACGCGCGGCATGTACAAGTTGCCGAACGCGACCTCGGAGCTCGACACCGCGACTCGGCCGCCCTTGATGAGGCCGGGCTGGACCGTCGGACTCAGGCCCGCACCCACGGGCATATCACCGACCGCCGAGAGTTCCATCTGCAGATTCGACTCTGCCGCCCATGCGCGACCATCCCACACCCTCACGGCGTTGAGGTCGGTGCGCCACACGTAAACAGGCTGCGCCGCCGAGGCCACCAGGCCAGCAGCCGCGAGCGCGGACACGTACTGCGCCGCCGCCGTTTCGGAGGCACACGCCTTGTAGGAGGGGATGGACAGGGACAGGG
Source organism: uncultured Xylanimonas sp. (assembly GCA_927911615.1). Lineage (GTDB taxonomy): Bacteria > Actinomycetota > Actinomycetes > Actinomycetales > Actinomycetaceae > Pauljensenia. The sequence goes on along the minus strand of CAKMQM010000029.1, from coordinate 3,721 downwards.
CCAGCAGGTCCTGGCGCTGTGCGGGGTCAGTGGGTGAGGGGACGCGGTGTCCCCGCTGATCGAGGTAGCTCATGAGTGTCCTATCGGGAGGTGTAGGTGATGCGGATCGAGAGGCTGTCTCCGGCGGCCTGGACGCCGCCGTATGTCTGTCCAACGAGGGCGAGGCCAGTCCCCGGAGTCAGGAGCTGGGAGGCAATGCGCGTGATGTCGACGGTCAGGGAGGTTGCCCCCACCTGGACGGGGACGCTGATCGTCGCGCCCGCCTGGACGGGCCCGGTGTCCGAGTAGGTTGCGGCCGCGATCTGTGCTGACCATGCGGCTGACGTCGCGTGTGGGCGCAGCGTCAGCGTGGCGGCCGTGACCGTGATACGTCCGAGCGCCTCGGCTTGCCGGCCGTATGTGGCAAGCCCTGTGAGGCGGGGTCCGCCTGTGTTTCGCTGCCAGGCTCCGCCGCCACCGTGCCGGGTCCAAGAGGTTCCGTCCCAAGTACCCGCCCACTGCGGGATCAGCACAGCTTCGCGCACGCTGCGTGTCGGTGCGGTCAGCTGTTCCCACTTGGGGAGCGGGTTCTCCGGTTTGGGAGCTGGCCCGAGCGCGTGCAGTGCCCGCCCCGTGTCGGGGTCGAGTAGCACGTGCGCGGTCTCGACGCCGGTCCAGTTGACAGCCGTCGCTGAAATCTGGATCGGCGGGCCACCGTACAGGCTGACGTTGAGGGCGCGGCCGCCCTCGATGAGCGGCTCGACCACACGCGCGATCGCCGTCGGTGACCTGTCCGACCCGTATCGGGGAGGCAGATCATCGGGCACCGTCGAGATCAGGTCCATCACGGGGCTGCTCACACGCTCACCTCCACGTCGGTCTTTTGCGTGCCCTTGTAGGTGAGGGGCACCTCGTATGGCGGACGCACGGTCCCCCACATCGTTTTCGTGGACGCAGCGTCCACGGGCCGCGTCGCGATCTCGACGTGAGCGTCCAGCTTGATGCGTGGGTCCGGGGCGTGCTGCACGGGGACCTTGATTTTCTTCCTGACTGAGTCTGCGAGCATGGCCTCGGCTGTGCGCTTAGCCTGCTCGTAGCTCGTAATCAGCGGAGATGAGAAAAACCTTGGCACGGTTCCGTAGGGGCCATCGACTCGCATCGGCCCCGTCAGCTGATCGGCGATCGCCTGGAACGAGGCGCGCCCTCGTCAGAGCTTTGCTGCCCCCTAGCGACCACGCGGTTGTAGACCTTGTCTCGGCTCACCGAGGCCGCCACCCCGACGACCGTGCCGTCCTCACCATCCGAGAGGCGCAGCGCCGGCCGCGAGGTGGGCGGCGAAGTCGGCGGCGACAGATACATGATTCCGTCGCCACCCTCGCGCACGGTTGCAGGCCACGCTTTCGCAATCTCGTAGACAGCGTCATCCGGCTCTCACCCCAGGACATCGACGGGCATGGCCTGTCCCCGAGCGCCGGATCAATGATCACGCCGATACGTGCGCCGACCAGGCGGCGCAGCTCTGACGCGAGCGTGCCCGCCGGGTCCGGTGCCATCGGCTCCGTCAGCCTGTCCTCCTCGAGGCGCTGCATCAGGCTCTTGCCCGTCACCCTGACAGTGGACGGTCCCGGCTCCACCGACGTGATGAGGAACCTCCCCATCGGGATCGTCCACCAGCCCGCACCGACGAGCGAACCGACCGTCATACTCACATGCAGGACCTGCCCGTAGCAGCCGAGCGGGTGCTCTGGGTCTACGGGGTCCCAGTCGCGCCAGTCCTGCCCCTGCGCGGCGCCCACACGCGGGACCGTCAGGGACAGGGTGCCCTGCACCTGCTGGTCGGCATCCCACGACACCGACCCGTCCTCGACGGGGACCTCTCCCAGGTACTGCGACCCCAGCCATGACTCCACGGTGGCAGACACCGTGTAGCCGGACGTCAACAGGTCTGCGGGAATCTCCTCGGCTCCGGTCGGGATGCTCATGCGTCCTCCTGCCAGACGGTCCTGTCGAACTGATCCCACGGCCACCGCCGAGCATCCAGGCTGCTCCACGTCAGACGTCGCTTATCGAAGTCGTTCCACGTCGACAGCGTCAGCGGCGTGTTCGGCTGCGGCAGATCGACGATCGTGCCCTTCAGCTGCCAGATGCGCTCAGCGGCATCGAGGCGAGCTGCGCGTTCCATCGGTGCCGATGTCACCGCGATCAGCGTGACTGGATCGACGTCGCACGTTCCGCGCTTGCACTGGACGCAGTGGAGCGGATTGTGGAAGATCGCGACCGGCGTCGGAGACGCCAGGAGCGTCTTCATAGCTGGGGTGTCCTGCAGGTTCGTGCGAGCCGTGAGAGACACCGTGCCGCGCCCATCGTGGGCGCATACACCACGAGGGGCGTTGCCCGGCCCGGCACTTCATGCTCCGTGAGGCGGAGTTTCAGCTCACGCTGGTCTGTACCCTGCCACAAGAAGTTCACCGGATTCAGGCCCGCCGCGTCAGTCATCAGCGACAGGCCACCCCACGAGCGGATCACCGGCTCCGACTCGACCGTGACGCCCCTCGACGTCGTCAGCCTGTACCTGATCGGCACGTTGATCGGCGCGAGCGGGTCACCAATAATGCGCTGCAGCCCCTTGCTCTCCCACACCCCACCGCGAGGAGTCCACGTAAAGCCGGTGTCCGTGACACCCTCGACATAGCAGGATGCCCCAGCGGGGACAGCCGCCGGCGGAATCACAACCTGGACCCTGGGGGCCTGCCCGCCGCCCACAATCGCAACAGGCAGAGACGACATATCGACATCCGCCTCGACCTCACGCGACGTCGAAACACCGCGAGCGCCGGTCCACTGGTGCGTGAGAGCCCTCGAGGAATAGCCGATACGGCTCGGCGGGGTGTCTCCGTCGAAGAACTCCCCCGCTGCTGCCTCGAGTGCCTCGCCCGGGGTGGGGGCCGTGACGATGAGGACATCATCGACGTACACCCAGCCCGGCAGTGTCCCGCGCTCGGCCGACGAGGTCGTGCGGGCCTCGAACCGAAGCCGCACGGCCGTCGCCCCAGATGGAGCTGTGAACGCCCAGACGGGGGCGAACCCCATCCGCGCTGGCGGCCAACAGCGCCGGAGTCTTCTCCGTGACGCTACGGCCGCCCACGGTCCACTCCGGGGAGACAGCAACCGCAAGGCCAGGGCTCGTTCGCACGAGCGCCGAGATCGCGACCGTCTGCCCGCCAGCGACAGTGACTGCCGTTGGCGCGGCAGCCGGCCCCTGCACACCGGGCGGCACGTCGATAGCTAGATACTGCGGAGACTGGCGCGTGTACCCGCCCCACGAGTCAGTATCCGAGCCGATCCTCACCGTGGCCGGAGCGATCTTCGCCCATTCCCGCAGCAAGTACGCGAACGACGGATTGCGGCAAAGATTCTCACGAACCACCACTATCTGCTCCTTCCAGCTAGCTGCTTACGACGAACCAGGACGCCGGTGCTAATCGACTCGACATGCGCGCGGAACGCCTGCCCGTCGTCGAGCACAAGGTTGAGCTGCGCGCCATCGAACGACGGCACCGCGTTTGCCCCACTGGCCGCGAGCGCACTGACGTCTGCCCACTGTCGGGCCGTGAGGATCGCCTCCCGTGTCCCCGTTTGGTTGACGGCTGCTGTGACTCCCGAGGGCAGCCATCCGCCGCGGTCGTACTTGCGAGCTCCGCCGTAGCGGCGACGGTCGGCGACCGACGCGGTGCGCGGCTGT
>CAKMQM010000028.1:0-8194 GCA_927911615.1 uncultured Xylanimonas sp. | reverse complement strand
ACCTTTCAGACGAATGTACGACTTTTATTATACAACGCACCACAGATGTATGACATATGCCTGCGCGCGCAGACACCGACATGATTTCCGCGATGAAGTCGGCATGGTGAAACGGCCGAGGCGGAGTTCAAATCCGGCCGGTCAGACCTGCGCCAGGTCCGTGACCTCCGCATCCGTCAACTCGACGAGGTCGAGGGGGCTCAGCTCGACGCTGAGGCCTCGGCGCCCGCCCCGAGACGATCATGGTCTCGTGGTCCAGGCACGCCGAGTCGATGAACAGCCGGTGCGAGGTGGTCTGCCCGAGCGGGCTGATGCCGCCCACGACGTAGCCGGTGCGACGCTGCGCGACAGCCGGATCGGCCATGGCGGCGCTCTTGGCACCGGCGGCTTTGGCGATCAGCTTCATGGACAGGTGCGCAAGCGCGGGCACGCAGCCGACGACGAACTCGCCGGTGGGCTCCAGGCGCACCATGAGCGTCTTAAAGGCCTGGGTGGGGTCGATGCCCAGCTTCTCGACGGTCTCCTCGCCGAACGCGCGGGCGGCCGGGTCGTGCTCGTACTCGTGAACGGTAAAAGCAACGCCGGCCGCCGTGAGCGCCTCGATGGCGCGGGTGGGGCCACCGCCGTGGTCTTTGCTGTGTTTACGAGCCATGACCCCAGTGTAGGACGCGTCAGAGGATGGTTGCGGTCGGGTCGTCGATGACGGCCTTGCCGAAGGGGAAGCAGGTGATCGGGATCATCTTGAGGTTGGCGATGGCCAGCGGGATGCCGACGATAGTGACGGCCTGCGCGGCGGCGGTGGTGATGTGGCCGATGGCGAGCCACAGACCCGCGACCAGGAACCACACGATGTTCATGAGGCCAGAGCCCGCGCCCACGCCCGGCTTGTCGATGACGCGCTTACCGAAGGGCCACAGCACGTAACCGGCGATGCGGAAGCAGGCCACGCCCGCGGGGATCGTGACGACGAAGATGCAGGCAACGACACCCGCAAGGAGGTATCCCAGGAAGAGCGGGAGCCCTCCGAAGAGGAACCAGATGATGTTGAGCAGGGTACGCATGGCGTGTCCTTTCGTTGTTCTGTGAACATTCTAGTCTGCCACACCGCGCACCTCAGGTCCCCCTGAGTCACCCCTGATTGACCCCTGAAAGTAACTCCGCGCGTACCATGAGGGCATGAGCATTCCCGAGGCCATCGCCGCTGCCCGCGACCGCATTGACCGCGCGACGTCCGCGTGCGGCCGCACCGATTCGGTGCACCTGGAGCTGGCGGTCAAGACGCGCACGCCCGAGGAGTGCCGCACCGCCGCCGCTGCCCTGAGCGAGGCGGGCCTACCCATCCTGCTCGGCCACAACCGCGTGCAGGAGGCGCGTGCGACGGTGGAGGCGATCCGCGAGGTGCCCGGCGCGCGCATTCACCTGATCGGCCCTCTGCAGTCCAACAAAATCAACCACGCGCTGGCCTGCGTGGACGCGATCGAGTCGCTGGACTCCCCCGCGCTAGCCTCGAAAATCGACGCACGCGCAACCGGCACGCTCCCGGTATTCGTCGAGGTGAACGTCTCCGGCGAGGCCACGAAGCACGGCTGTGCCCCCTCCGACGTCGCCGCGCTGATCGACGCGGTCGAGGCCTCGACCCACCTGCAGCTCGCAGGCTTCATGACGGTGGGTCTGAACTCCCCCATCGAGGCCGACGTGCGCGCCGCGTACGCGCAGCTGCGCGACATCAGGGACGAGGCCGCCTCTCGCCTGGGCGTCGAAGAGTCGGACCTGCCGCTCTCGATGGGCATGAGCCGCGACCTGGAGTGGGCTATCGCCGAGGGTGCGACGATCGTGCGCCTGGGCACGGCCATCTTCGGGGAACGCCGCGCCTGAAAGCCCCACCGCATCTGAAACCCCTAGGCACAAGCCATGCTTGCCTCTTTCCCTTAAAATCTCGCACGTAATTCCCTCACTCCCCATCCGCGGACAGACTTGTTTCGTTGCTATTTCAACGATGGATAGTAAGAAACGAGAAAGAACCACGCTAGAATTACGTGCGAAATTTGGGGGAAGCCGCGCGGGGATATGAAAGCCCGCCCCGGCCTCGTCGAAACGACACCGAAGCGGGCCACGAACACGGGGCGTTCAGGGGATGCGGTGCACCCACTCCTCGCGCGCGAACTTCGTCTCGCAGCGCTTGCGCGCGACTCGAGATCCGCTTCGGTGATGGTGCCAACGCTCGCGTTGTACTTCTCCTTGAAGTGGTCGAAGAACACCTGCAGGATCTCTTCGCGGGGAAGCCCGGTCTGGGAGCGCATGGGGTCCACGCGCTTGACGGCGCTGCGGGTGCCCTTGTCGCGGATCTTCTCCATGCCGATGCGCAGGACTTCGTTCATCTTGATGGCGTCGATGTCGTAGGCCATGGTCACGTGGTGGACCATGTATCCGTTGGCCCAGCGCTTCTGCGCGGCGCCGCCGATCTTGCCGAATTCGGAGGCGATGTCGTTGAGCGGCACGTACTTGGCTTTGATGCCCAGCTTTTCGAGGACCTCCATGACCCACTGATCGAGGTAGGGGTAGGCCTGCTCAAAGCTCATTCCCTCCACGAGGGCGGTGGGGATGACGAGCGAGTAGGTGATGCAGTTGCCGGGCTCCATGAACATGGCGCCGCCGCCGGTGACGCGCCGCGACACGGTGATGCCGTAGCGGTCGACCCCGTCCTGCTGGATTTCGTTCTGGTAGGACTGGAAGGAGCCGATGACGACCTGCGGGCCGTTCCACTCCCACAGGCGCATGAAGGGCTTGCGGCGTCCCGCGGCCACGTCTTCGACCAGGGTTTCGTCCATGGCGACGTTGATCATCGGGTCGACGACGGGGCCGTGGATGACGTCGAAGTCGATGTCATCCCACGACAGTGCGGCGCCCAGCGCGCGGCGTACGGCGATGCCGACGGCTTCGGGGGTCACGCCCATGAGGGTGTCGCCCTCGTGGAGGGCGGCCTCCACGCGCGCGGCCAGATCCTTCGCGCTCGACGAGGCCGGGGCCCTTCGAGGGACGCGGTGATCCGGGTGAGCGCGTCGTCGGGATCGAGGAAGAAGTCGCCCGACACGCTCACGCGCGCAAGGCGGTCCTCCTCCACGTCGGTGTCGACGACGACGAGCTTTCCTCCGGGGACTTTGTATTCTCCATGCATGCCCACGATTGTAGGCGCTTCACTCACGCCCAGTCGGGCAGGACGCGCACGCCGCCCTTGTCGGCGGATGCGGCGAGCATGCCGTAGACGCGCAGGGCGTCGGAGACCTGGCGGGCGCGAGGCTTGGAGGGCTTCCACGGGGCGGCGCCCTTTTCGGCGCGGCGGCGCTCGAGTTCCTCGTCGCTCACGTTGGCGCGCAGGACGCGGTTGTTGACGTCGATTTCGATCTCGTCGCCGGTGCGCACGAGGCCGATCGCGCCGCCGGCCGCGGCCTCGGGCGAGATGTGACCGATGGAGATGCCGGACGTGCCGCCGGAGAAGCGACCGTCGGTGATGAGGGCGCACTTCTTGCCCAGGCCCAGGCCCTTGAGGTAGGAGGTCGGGTAGAGCATTTCCTGCATGCCGGGGCCGCCCTTGGGGCCCTCGTACTGGATGACGACGACGTCGCCTTCGGTGACTTGCTTGCTGAGGATGGCCTCGACGGCTTCCTCCTGGGATTCGACGACGAAGGCCTTGCCGACGAAGTGGAAGAGGGACTCGTCGATGCCGGCGGACTTAATGATCGCGCCGTTGGCGGCGATGTTTCCGTAGAGGACCGCGAGGCCGCCGTCCTTCGTGTAGGCGTGCTCGACGGAGCGGATGCAGCCGGCCTCGGAGTCGGTGTCGAGGGACTCGAAGAGGTTGGCGGTCGAGAAGGCCTGGGTGGTGCGCACGCCGCCGGGGGCGGCGAGGAAGCGGTGCTTGGCCTCGTCGGTGGCGTTCCCGCTGCGCACGTCCCAGGCGCCCAGCCAGTCGGCGAGGTTGTCGGAGTGGACGGAGCGGACGTCGCGGTTGAGCAGGCCGGCGCGGTCAAGCTCGCCGAGCAGGGCGGGGATGCCGCCAGCGCGGTGGACGTGCTCGATGTGGTAGGTCGTGGAGTTGGGGGCCACCTTGCACAGGCAGGGCACGCGGCGCGAGATCGCGTCGATATCGTCGAGCGTGAAGTCGACGCCGGCCTCGTTGGCGATGGCGAGGATGTGCAGGACGGTGTTGGTGGAGCCGCCCATGGCCACGTCCAGGCTCATGGCGTTCTCGAAGGCGGCCTTGGTGGCGATGGAGCGCGGCAGGACCGAGTCGTCCTCGTTGTCGTAGTAGGCGCGGCACATGTCGACGATGCGCGTGCCGGCCTCGGTGAAGAGCTTCTTGCGTTCGATCTGGGTGGCCAGGGTGGTGCCGTTGCCGGGCAGGGCCAGGCCGATGGCCTCGTTGAGGCAGTTCATGGAGTTCGCGGTGAACATGCCTGCGCAGGAGCCGCAGGTGGGGCACGCGTTGGCTTCGATGCTGGCCAGCTGGTTGTCACTGACGGAGTCGTCGACGGCCATGACCATGGCGTCGATGAGGTCAAGGCGGTGCTCGACGACGCCGTCGACGGCGGCGCCGGATTCCATGGGGCCGCCGGAGACGAAGATGGTGGGGATGTTCAGGCGCATGGCGGCCAGGAGCATGCCGGGGGTGATCTTGTCGCAGTTGGAGATACACACGAGGGCATCGGCGCGGTGCGCGTTCACCATCGTTTCGACGCAGTCGGCGATGAGGTCGCGGCTGGGCAGGGAGTAGAGCATGCCGTCGTGGCCCATGGCGATGCCGTCGTCGACGGCGATCGTGTTGAATTCCTTGGCGACGCCGCCGGCCGCTTCGATGGCTCCGGCGACGAGGTCGCCCATGTTCTTCAGGTGCACGTGGCCGGGGACGAACTGGGTGAAGGAGTTGGCGATGGCGATGATCGGCTTGCCGAAGTCGCCGTCCGTCATGCCGGTGGCGCGCCACAGGGCGCGTGCTCCGGCCATGTTGCGGCCTTGGGTGGATGTTGCCGAGCGCAGCGGGCGACTCATGATGTGCCTTTCGTTTGCCTTGTAATGACTCCACAGTAGGAGCGTGAGCGCTGCGTTTCCGTGCGGGTTTCGTCTCATGGACGAGGCCGGGGCTGGGCGGGGGCGGTTTTCGCGCGGTATTTCGGGGGCTGTGGTGAGTGGGTCGCCGTGTCAGTGGGTGGACGCTTGTGGGCGTGATTGCAAGGAAAACGCAAGGGGCGCGTGCGTGAATTAGCGTCTTGCAGATGAGTGGTTGATCGCATTGGTCACGGTTCGGACATTCGGCCTCGTTCTCGAGGCGCGAAACGTAGGCTGAGGGCACAGATTAGAGAAAGGACTGCGATGACCATTCGCACCACTCATGTTGGTTCCCTGCCCCGTACCCCCGAACTGCTCAAGGCGAACGCCGCGCACCGCAAGGGAGAGCTGAGCGACGCTGATTTCACGTCGCTGCTGCAGGCCGAGGTTGACGGCGTTGTGAAGCGTCAGGCTGAGATTGGCCTGGATATCGTCAACGATGGCGAGTACGGCCACGCGATGCTCGACACGGTTGATTACGGTGCGTGGTGGACGTATTCCTTCTCGCGTTTCGGCGGGCTCTCGTTCGAGAACTCGGGTGGCTTCGAGCTGCGTCCCCCGGCTGGCCGCGATGGCCGCCTGGCTTTCTCGTCGTTTGCTGAGCGCCGCGACTGGCAGCGTTTCGCGGACGCGTACGGTGACCCGGAGTCGGGTATTCAGATCGTGAGCGACAACAAGGTCGTGTTCCCGGCGATCGTGGACGAGCTGACCTACATCGGTGCCGAGGCCGTGGAGCGCGATATCGCGGGCGTGAAGCACGCGCTGGAGGCTGTGGGCAAGCCCGTGTCGGATGGTTTCGTGGCAGCGATTTCGCCGGGTTCGGCGGCTCGCGTGGGCAACGCGTTCTACGAGGACGACGAGGCCGTGGTGTGGGCGTGCGCGGATGTGCTGCGCGAGGAGTACAAGCGGATTACGGACGCAGGCCTGACGGTGCAGATTGACGCGCCGGATATCGCGGAGGGCTGGGATCAGATGAACCCGGAGCCGTCCGTTGAGGATTACCGTGCGTTCTCGCGCGTGCGTATTGACGCGCTGAACCACGCGCTGGAGGGCATCGACCCGGATCTGGTTCGTTTCCACGTGTGCTGGGGTTCGTGGCACGGCCCGCACACGACGGATATTGCGTTCAAGGACATCGTGGATCTGGCCCTGCTCGTGAACGCGAATGGCCTGACGTTCGAGGCGGCGAATGCTCGCCACGCGCACGAGTGGACGATCTGGCGCGACATCGAACTGCCTGAGGGCAAGTACCTGATCCCGGGCGTGGTGTCGCACTCGACGAACGTCGTGGAGCACCCGGAGCTGGTGGCTCAGCGCATCCGCCAGTTCGCGGACATTGTGGGCGACGAGCGCGTCGTGGCGTCGACGGACTGTGGCCTGGGCGGCCGCATTTACCCGTCGATTGGCTGGGCGAAGCTGGAGGCTCTTGCGCAGGGCGCTCGTCTCGCATCGAAGTGACCGCCTAACTGCTGGCCTGGGGCGCGCGGGGTGGATGAGTATCCACCCCGCGCGCTTTTCCCAGGGTTTTCTCAGCCAAAGCTCCTTGTTTTTTGAGTTTGGCGTCACACAATGGATGGTGTGTTGCAGCCCCCGCTTCCGGGTCGGCTTGGCGCGGTGGGGATCGCACGCCGCGTCGGGTTCCGGGATTGGGGGCTGCGGCGCGTTTGGGGTCATGCCCCTCAATGCGAGCGTCAGCTGTGGGCTATAGGCGCAAACGTGGGCTATAGGCGCAAACGTGGTGCTTTAGACGGCGTGTCGTGGGTCTAGTGGGCGCGTCCGGCCCAGCCTTTGCGTGGCCAGAGTCCTTCTTCTGGGGTGGGGGTTCCTTCCGGGATTCCGTGGCGTTTCTGATCGGTGTGGTTGGGGTGTTTTGGTGTGGGGATCCGGCGGGGTGTGGGGCGCCCGTCGTGTTCCCATTGGGTCAGGACTTCGGTGGGGGTCGGGGGTTGTGGGGTGCGCAGGAGGAGAGCCCATTCGGCTATGACGGCTTGGTGGTAGGCACTGGCACCGCGGTGAGCGTGGAGGAGTTCACGCACGACAGCGTTGATGGATTCGACGTGGTTGGTGGTGGCGCAGGCCGGCGGGTCGGCTGGTGTGCCGTCGGGGTTGGTCAGGTAGGTGAACAGCACTCCTTGGCGTGCCAGTCGTGCCAAGCGTCGGTAGGCGCGGCGCGTGCGTTCATGCGTGTACCACCAGGTTTTACCGGTTTTTGACGCCCATGCAGGGTCTTGAGCGGCGAAGGTGCGCTGTGACATCCATTCTCGGAAGGTGTGCCCAAAGTCGTGGAGCATCGTCAACCACGCGCTGGCTTGGTCGACGCTGGTGATGCTCGTCAAGCGTCGTGACAAGGCCAGCAACGCCCGTGCGGGTTCGGTTCTGGGATGCATGGTGAGGTCGCGGATGATGTCACGATGAACGTGGACCAGGCAGCGTTGCACGCGCGTGGAGGGCCATAGGTGCGCGATAGCCGCCAAGGCGCCTGCAGCACCGTCGGTGGTGACCACATCGGCAGGAGCGAGGCGTTCAAGTAGGGCCGTGTAGGCCTGCGCGGATTCGTTGGCCGCCCACTGCCACTCCAGCACATGCTCGCGGTCTCGGGCGATCAGCAGCACCCATCCGCCTGACAGGTGCATGCCGTCAATGAAGATCTGATCGTGGACCTGCCCGGTGACGGGCGGGTGAGGTACCGGCACCTGCCAGCACCAACAGGTACGACGCCGGAAAGCGCGCGCTGAGCCTTCCTGTTCGTCTTGGGTGTGCCGAGACGTCGCCCACGCGATGAAGTCTGCCAGCTCATCGGCTTGTTCGTGTCGGCGCGCACGCCCTGATGGACATGTGGTTGACAGGGCGCACGAGGTGCATTTCCACCGTTGAGCGCCCGCCGCGGTGTGTCCATTCTTCTTCATCGGCACAGCGCACACCGGGCAACGCCGAGCACGATTCGATCGTGTTCTCACCCACTACACGATCACCCCAGAAAGTCAAGGAAGCTGCGCGATTAACCGCCCGAACCTAAATAACAGCGACTTTCGCCCGCAATCCCAACCTAAACACGGAACTTAAGCACCACGTTCGTGACCTATAGTCCTCA
>CAKMQM010000027.1:0-2618 GCA_927911615.1 uncultured Xylanimonas sp. | reverse complement strand
ATCGCCCTGGCGGATTCGGGCCTGAAGCGCGCGATCAGCGTCGCCGTGACGGTTGCGTGGCTGCCGATGGGCGTCTATTTCGTTGCCGGCATGAACCGTCGTCGTGGCGATGACGGGCACGTTTGCGTTTGCTGCTGGGCTACTGGCCGCCACCCGTTCGATGGGGCGACGCCGGGTGGGTCTGATCGCCTGTGCCCTGGCCGGCGCGGTCTTGGCGTGCACGTCTCGAGGCGACAGCGCTTTCTTCCTCCTCGTCGTCACTGTCGCCCTGGCCTTCGCGGTGCCGCTCGGCAGGCGCATCATTCCCGAGGCAACCCTGGCATGCGTCGCCTCCGTCGTGGGCATCTGGGTCATGGCGCGCACGAACGTGGCGGCCTCGCACCTGGGGTCGGGTAACGAGCTGGCGGAATACTCACTCAAGCACATCGCGTGGCTCAACGTGTCCTCGCTGCCCAACTACCTGCGCGGCTTCGTCGGACACTTGCTCGGGCCGGGGTGGAACGACGTGTCCTACCAGGGCACCGTCTCCTACGGCGCCTCCGCCGTGGTCGTCGCTGTCCTGTGTTGGTCGCTGCGCTCGCTGTCCTGGCGCAAGGCCCTGTCGGCTCTCACGGTGGCCGGCGCGATCACGGGCGTTCCCGTGGTGATTGGCCTGCGGGGGCACTTCAACAACGTCCTCACCTACCAGCCACGCTACATGCTCCCGCTCTTCGCGGTATTCCTGCTCATGCTCCTGGCTCCCTCCCCCGCACGCGCGAACGATGAGGGGCGGCGCGTGGGCAGCGAGGAATTCCGCCTCCCCATCAGCATCGCCGGTCGCGTGGCCACAGGCCTCGTGGCCGCGCTGTGGGCGCTCACCAACGCCCGCGCCCTCTACCTCGTCATCGAGCGCTACGCGTTCGGGCGTACGCAGCACGGCTACCCCATCGACCTGTCGACGCGGAACCTGAGTGCGGGGAACGAGTGGTGGTGGCCAACCGCTCCGATCGGCCCGATGGCCGTGTGGATCCTCGGCACTCTCGCCGGCGCGGTCGCTATCGGCCTGGCCGTTTTCCTGTGGCAACGCTCCCCCGAAAAAGCACCCGAGCCTCGTCGATAGACACTTCACACCCAAACCGTTCACAAATCCACGCAATAGTGCTATGCTCGAACACATAGCACCCAAGTGGCTTCCATGAACGAAAGGTGATCGCATGCCCACGACCAACGTCGGCACGCTCAGCGAGCCCCAATTCAACATCCTGAACGCACTGGCCAAGGCCGACTCTCCCCTCACGCAGCGGGCCCTGTCGGAGGCCACCGGCATGAGCCTGGGGCGCGTCAACACCGCCACCCGCGAGTGCGAGGCCGCCGGCTACATCGACGAGCGCGCGATCACCGACGCGGGCCGCGAGGCCCTCGAGCCCTACCGCGTCACGGGCGCCGTCATCATGGCCGCGGGCCTATCCTCGCGCTTCGCCCCCATCAGCTACGAACGCCCCAAGGGCACGCTCAAGGTGCGCGGAGAGATCCTCGTCGAGCGTCAGATCCGCCAGCTCCACGAAGCTGGCATCACGAACATCGCGCTGGTCGTGGGCTACAAGAAGGAATACTTCTTCTACCTGGCCGACAAGTACGGCGTCGACATCGTCGTCAACCGCGAATACGCCACCCGCAACAACAACGGGTCCCTCTGGCTCGTCAAGGACCGCCTGGACAACACCTACGTGTGCTCTTCGGACGACTACTTCACCACGAACCCCTTCGAGCCCTACGTCTACAAGGCCTACTACTCGGCGAACTACGTTGAGGGTCCCACCGATGAGTGGTGCATCAAGACGGGTCCGGGCGACCGCATCACGGGCGCGACCGTGGGCGGCGCCGACGCGTGGGTCATGCTCGGCCACGTCTACTTCGACCGCGTCTTTTCCGCGACGTTCCGCGAGATCCTCGAGCAGGTCTATCACCTGCCCGAGACGGTGTCGAAGCTGTGGGAGTCCATCTACCTCGATCACATCAAGTCTTTCGACATGGTGATCCGCCGCTACCCGGACGGCGTCATCCATGAGTTCGACTCGGTCGACGAGCTGCGCAGCTTCGACCCCCTGTTCATGGAGAACGTCGACTCCGAGGTCTTCGACCACATCGCCGACACGCTGGGCTGCGCGAAGTCCGAGATCCGCGACTTCTACCCGCTCAAGCAGGGCATCACGAACCTGTCGTGCCACTTCGCCGTGGGCGACAACGAGTACGTCTACCGCCACCCGGGCATCGGCACGGAGAAGATCGTGGACCGCAGCGCCGAGTTCAAGGCCCTGCGCGTGGCCGCCGAGCTCGGCATCGACGACACGTTCATCGCGGGCGACCCCGAGGCGGGCTGGAAGATCTCGCGCTTCGTGCGCGACGTACGCAACCTGGACGTCACCCGCGACGATGAGCTCAAGGCGGCCATGGAGATGGATCGCGCGCTGCACACCTCCGGCCGCACGCTCGCCCGTTCCTTCGACTTTGTCACCGAGGGCTTGCGCTACGAGGGCCTCCTCAAGGCCTTTGGCCCCATCGACGTCCCCGGATACTTTGAGCTGCGCGACAAGGTCCTGCGGCTGAAGACCTTCGCGGACACGGACGGCTTCGATAAA
>CAKMQM010000026.1:0-10470 GCA_927911615.1 uncultured Xylanimonas sp. | reverse complement strand
CGGCTCGTCGAGAACGTAGAGGACCCCCAGTCGTCCGGTTGCGTACGGCACGGGCGAGCTGCACGCGCTGGCGCTCACCGTTGGACAACGTCGAGGATGCGCGGTCGAGAGACAGGTAGGACAGGCCGAGCTGCACGAGGCGATCCATCGGCTCGGTCATCTCCTCGACGATGACGCGGGCCATGGGAGCTACCTCATCCGGAACGAGGCCGGGGACGCGCTGGACCCACTCGCGCAGCTCCGTGAGGGTCAGGTGAGAAGCGTCGCCCAGGTTAATGCCGTCGATCAACGTGGAGCGTACACGTTCCCCCAGGCGCGTGCCGTCGCACGCGGGGCATGTGCGGGTGATGAGGTATTTTTCCACGCGGGCGAGGGCCTTCTCGTCTTTCGCCTTCGACAAGGCGTTTTCGACCGTGGCGACCGCATTGAAGTAGGTGAAGTCCAGCTCCGCGCCACCGGTCTTGGTGGGGACGACGATGTGACGTTTCTCGGCGGGCCCCTCGTAGACGATCGCCTTCTCCGCATCGCTCAGGTCTCGGAAGGGCACGTTTGTGCGCACGCCCATTTCGCGGGCGACGTCCTTCATGAGCTTCCACATGAGGGATCCCCACGGGGACACCGCGCCCTCGTCGATGGTGAGGGATTCGTCGGGCACAAGGGACGCGCGGTTGACGACGCGCTGGACGCCCGTCCCCTCACAGGCCGGGCACGCGCCGCCGGAGTTGAAGGCCATTTCCTCGGCACCGAGGCCGTAGAAGGACTCCTCGCACTGCGGGCATGTCAGGGGCACTTCCAGGGCCACGCCCAGCGAGGGCGGGACGCGGTGCCCGTTGGGGCACAGGTAGGAGCCAACGCGTGAGAACAGCAGGCGCAGGTGGTTGAGAAGCTCCGTCGCCGTACCGAAGGTGGAGCGCACGTCGGGTACACCTGGTCGCTGGCGCAGCGCGAGCGCGGCGGGCACGTGCGCAACCTCGTCGACCGAGGCCTTGGCCGCCTGGGAGATACGCCGACGCGTGTAGGTCGCCAGGGACTCCAGGTAACGCCGCGATCCCTCGGCGTAGAGCGTGCCCAGGGCAAGGGAGGACTTGCCCGACCCAGACACACCCGCGACCGCGACGAATTCGTTCAGGGGAACGTCAACGTCCACGTTTTTCAGGTTATGGACGCGGGCGCCACGTACGCGGATGACGCTGGGCATGTCAGAACCCGAGGCGTCCCAGCATCTTCGGGTCGGACTGCCAGTCCTTCGCGGTGCGCACATGCAGGTCAAGGTACACGCGGCGTCCCAGCAGCTCCTCGATGTGGGCGCGGGCCTGGGTGCCGATCTGCTTGAGGCGGCTTCCCTTGCGGCCGATAATGATGGCCTTCTGGGAGTCGCGCTCGACGTAGACGTTCACGTGAATGTCGAGCATGGGCGGGCGGTCGTCGCCCTCGCGACGCGGCCTCTCGATGATTTCCTCGACCTGGACGGCCAGGGAGTGCGGCAGCTCGTCGCGCACGCCCTCCAGGGCGGCCTCGCGGATGAACTCGGCGATCAGGGTGTCGGGAGACTCGTCGGTGACGTCACCCGACGGGTACAGCGGCGGCGACAGAGGCACCGTCTGCGCGAGCACCTCGCGCAGGTGGTCGATGCCCTTGCCTTCCACGGAGGAGACGGGCACAATGGCGGCCCACTCCCCCAGCTTTTCGATGGACAGGAGGTGCTTCATGACGCGGTCGCGTGGCACGGCGTCGCACTTGGTCGCGACGGCGATAATCGGGCGCTTGATGCCGCGCAGCTCGCGCGCGATGAACTGGTCGCCGGGGCCGATGCGCTGGTCGGCGGGCAGGCAGAAGAGCACAACGTCGACCTCGGAGAGGGCCTCGCGCACCATGTCGTTGAGGCGCTTACCCAGCAGCGTGCGCGGGCGGTGGTATCCGGGGGTGTCCACGAGCACCAGCTGGTAGTTGTCCCCGTGCACGATGCCGCGAATGTTGTGACGCGTCGTCTCGGGACGCGAGGTGATCGCAATCTTGTGCCCAACCAGCGCGTTCGTCAGGGTCGACTTACCGACGTTGGGACGCCCGACGATCGAAACGAAGCCGGCTCGGAAATCCTCCGGGAAGTCCGGCATCTCGATGGTCGCGGCCGCGTCCTCGCGCAGGGAAGCCAGCGAGGTCATCGCCTCGAAGGCATCAAGGTCTGCGTCCTCCTCGTCCTCCAGGCCCTCGAGGTCCTCGTACTCGTCGTCGTCCTCGGAGTCTTCGAGGTCCTCGTCGTCACCGGGCTGCGCCCCGGCCTCGTCCTCAGTGTCGTCGCCGAGGCCGGCGTCGATCTGCGCACGAGCGTCCGCTTCCGGGTCGGCGGCGTCGGGGGCGACCTCGATGCGCGCGTCGCCGAAGGCATTGGGGCCGGCCATGAGTTCGTTGTCGGAGGGGAATCGCATGTCAGTTGTCCTTGTCGTCGGCGGGGTTGAGGTCGGGGGTCAGGAGCTGCGCGTCGGGGTCGAGACGGCAGAGGATCGTGGAAACTTGGCGGCGGCGCCCGCGCGCCTCTTCCGCCGTCATTATGACGCCGGCGAGGGTGCCGGTCGCGCCGGGCAGTGGAACACGCCCAATCGCCTTGGCGAGCAGGCCACCGACGGAGTCAACGTCCTCGTCCTCGATCTCGCGGCCCAGGAGCTCGCCCAGCTCGGAGATCGGGTACCGCGCGGGGACGCGCCACACGCCCGCCTCGACTTCCTCGGGTTCGATGGAGTGGCGGTCGTGCTCGTCGGTCAGCTCGCCGACGACCTCCTCGAGGAGATCCTCGAGGGTCACGAGGCCCGCGACGCCGCCGTACTCGTCGATGACGATGGCCATGTGGAAACGCTCGGCCTGCATCTGGCGCAGCATGTCGTCCGCGGGCTTCATTTCGACGGCGAACTCGGCGGGGCGCATCATCTGCTCGGCGCGCATGTCGAGCTGGCCGCCCGTGGCCTCCCAGCGGGACACGAGGTCCTTGAAGTACAGGATGCCGCGAATATCGTCCACGTCGTCGCCCACGACGGGCACGCGGGAGAAGCCGGAGCGCACGAACAGGCGCAGGGCGGAGGCGGCGGGCGTGTCGGCGTCGATGGTCACCATGTCGGTGCGCGGCACCATGACCTCGCGCACGAGCGTGTGACCGAGGTCCAGGACGGAGCGAACCATGTCGCGATCCTCTTCCTCGAAGCTCTCGGGTTCGCCAACCTCGTCGACGATCTCACGCAGGTCGGAGATGAGCTCGGCGCGCACCTGAGCCTCGGTCGGCTCGGGGGCGGGGCGCGAGGAGCGCACGCGGATCAGGAGAGGGTCGACCAGGTGGCTGAGGCGCGCGAGGCGGTCCGCAAACCTGGTGCCCGCCAGGGCGATGCCCTCGGGGTTGCGCGCGCCCCACTGGGCGGGCAGGAAGGACACGAAGAGCAGTTGCAGGGCCGCGATCACCAACACCGCAATGAGGGCGACCGCCCACCACGGCAGGCGGGTATCGACCAGGATGATCGTGCCCATGACGGCGAAGACGACCTGCCAGAAAGTACGGAAGGCGCGCAGCGACAGCAGAGTGCGCTGGCGGTGATCGACGAGGCCGTAGAGGACGCGCGCGTTCCGACGCTCTTCCTCGATGAGGTCCTCGACGCCGGCCAGGGTCAGGCGCTGGACGGCCTGCTCGACGCTCTGGGCGACAGACGCGAACATCAGGGCGACGACCGCGAGGACCAGGAGCGCCACGGAGGGCACATCCGGGATCGGCGAGGCCGGGGACGCCTGCAGGGGAAGGATCATCGGGTGGCCAGGAAGGTGAGCAGGAGCTTGCGCTGGAGCGCGAACATGACCTCGCGCTCGGCGTCGGTCGCGTGGTCGTAGCCCAGGAGGTGCAGCATGCCGTGCGTGGCCAGGAGGAGCATCTCCTCGGCGGCGCTGTGGCCGGACTCGGCGGCCTGGCGGGCGGCGACCTGCGGGCAGATGCAGATATCACCGAGCATGCCGGGGGGCGTGGGGTGATCCGCTGTGCCGGGGCGCAGCTCGTCCATGGGGAAGCTCATGACGTCGGTGGGGCCGGGCAGGTCCAGCCAGCGCACGTGCAGGTCTTCCATCGGCTCGGGCTCGATGAAGATGATGTTGACTTCCGCGTCGGAGCTGACGTGCATCTGGTCGAGCACGTAGTCGGCCAGCGCGGAAAACTCGGCTTCGTTGATCTCGTAGTCGGTCTCGTTGATGACCTCGGTCATGACGTGTAGTCCCTGCGTGCGGTGTTGTGGCTGCGCGTGCGTGCGCGACGCGCGGCGTTTCGATCATCAAAGCGCTGGTAGGCATCAATGATCGCGCCGACGAGCTCGTGGCGCACGACGTCGGCGCTGGTCAGGTGGCAGAACTCGATGTCGTCGATGTCGCCGAGGATGTTTTCGACGACGGACAGGCCCGAAGTCTGGCTGCCGGGCAGGTCAATCTGCGAGGCGTCGCCCGTGACGACGACCTTGGAGCCGAAACCCAGGCGGGTGAGGAACATCTTCATCTGGCCGACCGTCGTGTTCTGGGCCTCGTCCAGGATGATGAAGGAGTCGTTGAGGGTGCGTCCGCGCATGTACGCCAGGGGCGCGACCTCGATCGTGCCGGCGGCCATGAGCTTGGGCAGGGCCTCGGGGTCGAGCATGTCCCCCAGAGCGTCGTAGAGGGGACGCAGGTAGGGGTCGATCTTGTCGGTGAGGGAGCCGGGCAGGAAGCCGAGGTTCTCCCCCGCCTCGACGGCCGGGCGGGTCAGGACGATGCGGCGAACCTCGCCGGAGAGGAGGCGGCGCACGGCCTGGGCCATCGCCAGGTAGGTCTTGCCGGTGCCCGCGGGGCCGATGCCGAAGACGACGGTGGCGCGGTCGATGGCGTCCGTGTAGGCCTTCTGGCCGGGGGTCTTGGGGCGGATCGAACGCCCGCGCGCGGAGAGGATCTCTTCCGTGGGTGCGTCGCCCGAGGTGAGACGTCCGAGCAGGCCGATGGCCTGTTCGACGGCGGTGGCGTCCAGGGCGGTGCCGCGCCGAGCCATGCCGATGAGTTCTTCGAGGAGGCCCGCGGCCACGTCAATGTCGGCCTGGGTGCCGGCCAGGGAGATTTCGCGCCCGGTGACGAGGAAACGGACGTGCGGGAAGCCGCGTTCGAGGGCGCGCAGAACCTGGTCCGCGACGCCGAGAACCACGATCGGGTCCATGTCTGCGGGGATGGTGACGCGCCCCGTGGTGTGTGCGAGGGTGGCCGCCGCGAGCGCCGGCGCTGTGTTCTCCGTAGTCATACTGCTCCCATTCTACGCTGCGGCCCCATCTTCCTCAGCCTCATCACCTTCGTATTAGCCTGTGTGTATGAACAAACAGACCATTCGCGGGGAAGCTGTCAGCGACGAACAGATTGATGCGTGGGTCGCGGAGGCAGAAGCCGGGTATGACGTTGACATGCTGCGAAAAAACGGCAGCTTCACGCAATGAAAGCCCGTCAGCAGTATCACTCTCTTTTGGAAGAAAGAGCCATGCCCACCCTCGAAGAACTCGTTTCGCACCCGCCGCAGCTGCCGGTCACGCGCGCCCTGGGCGATATCGCGGCGGCGACCCGGCCGGGTGGCTGCGCGGTGATCACGGCGCCTCCGGGCACGGGTAAGACGACGCTGCTGCCGCCCGCGGTGGCGGTGGCGTTGGCCCAGCACGACGCATCGGCGGGGCGGGTGCTCGTCACGCAGCCGCGCAGGGTGGCCGCGCGGGCTGCCGCTCGCCGGATCGCCCGTCTGCTCGGCGAGGAGGTCGGCGGGCAGGTCGGCTATTCGGTGCGCGGGGATTCGCGCGTCAGCGAGCGTACGCGCGTGGAGATGGTGACGCCGGGCGTGGCGCTGCGTCGCCTGCAGCGTGACCCGGAGCTGCCCGGGGTATCGGCCCTGATCGTCGACGAGTTCCATGAGCGCGACCTGGACACTGACTTGGCGCTGGCATTTGCCTTGGATGCCCGCTCGGCGCTGCGCGACGACCTTTTCGTTGCACTTACCTCGGCGACGCTCGAGGCCTCGCGAACGGTTGATTTCCTGCGCGCCTCGACGGGCGAGGAGCCCACGCTCGTTGATATTCCGGGGGATATTTTTCCGCTGGAGCTGCGCTACGCTCCCCCTCCGCGCGGTGTCGAGGCCGTGGGCGCGATCGGGAACGAGCGCGTGGGCGTGCGCCGCGAGTATCTCGCGCACGTGGCGCGCACGGTCGAGGAGACGGTCGCAGCCACCGAGGGGTCGGTTCTGGTGTTCTTGCCGGGTGTCGGCGAGATCGAGACCGTCCGAGGCAACCTGCGCCTGGGCGATATTCCAGTCCTGACGCTGCACGGACAGCTGAGCGCCGCCGAGCAGGACCGCGCGCTCTCCCCCGCTTCCAGTCGCCGCGTCATCCTCTCCACGTCCATCGCGGAATCCTCGCTCACCGTTCCCGGCGTGTCCGTCGTCGTGGACGCGGGGCTCGCGCGCGAGCCGCGCTTCGACGCGGGGCGTTCCCTCTCATCTCTCGTGACCGTTCCGGCGGCCCTCGCCCGCCTCGAGCAGCGTGCGGGCCGCGCCGCGCGCACCGGCCCGGGCGTCGCCGTGCGCGTCATGGACTCCGTGGATCTGGCCCGCAGGCCCGCGCAGTCAGCGCCGGGCATCGCCACGCAGGACCTGACGGACGCGCGCCTGCAGGTCGCCTCGTGGGGCACGCCGGTGGAGGAACTCGCCCTACTGGACGCTCCACCCGCGGGCACGTGGGAGGCCGCCGGGCAGCGTCTGTCCTCCCTGGGCGCCATCGACGAGGCCGGGGCCGCCACCGCTCTCGGCCGCACGCTGGCGTCGCTGCCGTTGGACCCGCCCTTGGGCAGGGCCCTCCTGGCGTCGAGCGCGATCCTGGGGGCGTCGAAGGCGGCGCGTTTTGTGGCCCTCCTGTCGGAGGACCTGCGCGTTCCGGGGGCTGACCTGGGTGCGCTGGAGCGTCGGCTGGGTCGCGGTGGCGCCAGCGATGCGGGAGTGGGGAAGGCTCAGGCGGCGCGGGTGAAGGAGACGCGGGCGCGATTGGAGTGCCTGGCCCAGCGCCTGCCGGCTTCCGCGTCACGCGACGCGCTCGCGTCCGTTGTGGCCCAGGATCAGGAGAAAACGCGCACGCGGGAGGACGAGTTGGCTCTGACGTGCGCACTGGCCTACCCGGAGTGGATTGCGCGGCGCCGCCCGGGGTCCGCGGCCTACATTCTGGCGGGCGGCGTGGGGCGCCGAGCTGCCGCAGGGGCTCTCCCCTTGAGGGAGAGGAGTGGCTTGCCGTGGCTTCGATTGACCGGGCGCCGGCCTCGCGCCACGCGCGTATTCTCGCGGCGGTCCCGCTATCGGAGGAGGACGCCCTGGCGGCGGGCGCGGCACTGCTGGAAACCCGCACGCAGGCCACCATCGACAAGGGGGCCTTGCGTGCGACCCGCACGCGCACCCTGGGAGCGATCCCCCTGAAGAGCGCCCCGGCCTCGTCCCTGAGCGAAGAAGAGGCGGTCGCGCTGGTAGCGGAGCACCTGGCCGCGCGCGGGCTGGGCGATCTGGGCTGGGGGAAGGAGGCCTCGTCCCTGCGTGAGCGCATGCGGGTGCTCCACGAGGTGCTCGGCGATCCGTGGCCGGACGTGTCAGATGAGGCCCTCGCGGGCAGCGCCCACGAGTGGCTCCTCCCCTGGGCAAAGCGCCTCGCACAGGGTGGATCCTTGAGTAGCGTGTCGATGCTCGATGCGCTGCGCTCGATGCTGCCGTGGCCTGACGCTGCACGTCTCGACGAACTGGCGCCAGAGAAGATGCCGATTCCTTCCGGAGGGACGCGTCTCATCGACTGGAGCGGCGCACACCCGGTGCTGACGCTGCGCGTCCAGCAGGCGTTCGGGTGGACGGACACGCCCCGACTGGTGGACGGGCGCGTTCCCCTGGTGCTGCATCTGACGGATCCGGCGGGACGCCCCGCGGCGGTCACCTCCGACCTGACGTCGTTTTTGGGCGGGGCCGTATCGGGACGTGCGCGCGCAGCTACGCGGGCGCTACCCGAAGCACCCGTGGCCCGAGGACCCGCTCAACGCGGAGCCCACGAACCGCGCCAAGCGCCGGGGGTAGCTGTACGCTCCCCCTGCGCCAGGCGATCAATCGTCCAGTTTGCCGACGATCCCCCGCCCGTCGGGCAGGTTCTTGGACGGCATCTGGTAGGCGTCGAGGTCCGCCATGGCGGGGCGCTCGAGGCCCAGTTCGCGCAGCTGCGCGTAGGTCGACATGCGCACGGGACCCAGCTCGGCGACGGGCTGGCCTTCCTCGGTGAGCGTAACGACTTCACCGGATGAGGCGCGCGCCAAAGCGGCCCCCACATCCTCTTTGAAATCACCAATTTCTAGAGCCCTCATACTCCTAATCTAAGCATGCCGAAGGGGGTTTGAACGAACGGCGCGATCACTATGTGAGCCTTCGTTCCCTTACACCCGCCAAACGAGCGTCATACAGCCAAATGATCGTGAAAATAGACACGCCTGCTGTGACCATCTGGTGGACATTTCCGCTTGATGGAATAGATTCGGGCACGGCGCGTTGAGATAGGCGACCCTGTTCTACCCAAGGAGAAACATGTCCACGAACGCAATCGAGAACGTCGACCTGCTGGTTGTCGGCGGCGGCAAGGCCGGAAAGTCCCTCGCGATGGAGCGTGCAAAGGCGGGCTGGAAGGTCGCCATGGTGGAGCGCCAGTTCGTCGGCGGCACCTGCATTAACGTCGCCTGCATCCCCACGAAGTCGCTGGTCAACTCGGCTCGTCGCCTGAGCGACGCCCGCACGGACGAGGCGTTCGGCATCGTCGGCACCGAAGGCGCACGCGTGGACCTGGCCAAGCTCCGCGCCCACAAGGAGGGCATCGTCGGCGCCATGGTCGGCGCACACGAGAAGATGTTCGCGGCCCCCGGCCTGGACTTCATCCGTGGCGAGGCTCGTTTCACGGGCGAGCGCACGGTCACCATCGCGCTGGAAGACGGCGGCGAGCGCACGATCCGCGGTGAGCGCGTCCTCATCAACCTGGGCTCGCGCCCGGCGCGTCCCGCGATCCCCGGCCTGTGGGAGTCCGGCGCGTGGACGAACGAGGAGATCCTGCGTCTCGAGGAGCTCCCCTCCTCCCTGGCGATCATCGGTGCCAGCTACATCGGCGTGGAGTTCGCGTCGATGATGGCGACGTTCGGCGTGGACGTCACGCTCATCTCCTCGGGTGATCACGTGCTGCCTCGCGAGGACGAGGACGCCGCCCGCGTCGTCGAGGCTGGCCTGGAGGCCGCCGGCGTGCGCATCGTGCCCGGCCGCGCCGAGTCTGCCTCGCGCGAGGGCAACACGACGACCCTGACGCTCTCCGACGGCTCGACGGTGTCCGCCGAGGCGGTCCTGGTGGCCGTGGGTCGCGTGCCCAACACAGACGGCATCGGCCTGGTCGAGGCCGGGGTTGAGCTCACCGATCGCGGTTTCGTCGCGGTGGATGAGCACCTGCGCACCTCGGCTGAGGGCGTGTGGGCGGCCGGCGACTGCGCGGGAACCCCCATGTTCACGCACGCGTCCTGGTCTGACTTCCGCATCATCCGCGCCCAGCTGACCGGCGCATCCCTGGACGATCCGACGACCACCACGAAGGGCCGCACGATCCCCTACGCCGTGTTTGCCACCCCCGAGCTGGCCCGCATCGGCCTGTCCGAGGGCGAGGCGCGCGAGGCCGGCCTCGACGTGCGAATCGCCAAGGTTCCCACGGCCGCGATTCCGCGTGCCAAGACGATGCGCTACGCGGGCGAGGGCTTCTGGAAGGCCGTCGTGGATGCGAACACGCACCAGATCCTGGGCGCCACGCTGATTGGCCCGAACGTCTCCGAGGTCATCACGGCCGTGCAGGTCGCGATGGCCGGCGGCCTGACCTACGAGCAGCTGCGTTTCCTGCCGATTGCGCACCCGACCATGGGCGAGGGCCTGCAGGTCCTCTTCGACTCCTTGGGGTGACCCCCATCGCGCCTCCAGGGCACGACGAGGGGGCGCGCCCGGATCTTTCCCGGGACCTGTGAGAGACAAGGGGGCGGGTCCGAACATGACGTTCGGACCCGCCCCTGTTGTCTTCAGCTGAGCGTCGCGTCAGGCGTGATCGGCGTCGGCGCGCTCAGCGCGGGGTTCGAGGCCGGAGTGACCTAGCCCCGGCCTCGTCCCCTTCTGGCTCAGCCGAGCCACGCACCGGAGGACGCGAAGTGGTAGCGCGTGCCGTCGATGGAGACCCAGCCGGTCACCATCTTGCCGGAGGCATCGAGGTAGTACCAGGTGCCGCCGTCGTTGACCCAGCCGATCGCCATCGCGCCGTTGCCGGTCAGGTAGTACCACTTGCCGTTGACGGCGGTCCAGCCGGTGGCCATGGAGCCGTTGCCGGTCAGGTAGTACCAGTATCCGTTCACGTTGACCCAGCCGGTCGCCAT
>CAKMQM010000025.1:0-5289 GCA_927911615.1 uncultured Xylanimonas sp. | reverse complement strand
TCCAGGAGTCCTCGCCGAGAAGCCGACGCACGCTACGAGCTGATTATGGGTGAGCGCCGCCTGCGTGCTTCCGAGCTCGCGGGTGAAACTACGATTCCGGCATCATCCGAGAGACCGACGACGGAGATCTGCTCCGTGACGCCCTCTTGGAGAACCTCCACCGGGCCCAGCTCAACCCGTTGGAAGAAGCGAGCGCATACCAGCAGCTCATGGCGGATTTTGGCGCGACTCAGGAGGAGCTCGCCAAGCGGATCGCCCGCTCGCGCCCGCAGATTGCTAATACCCTGCGTCTCCTGAAACTCCCGCCGTCCGTCCAGAAGAAGGTCGCCGCTCAGGTCATCACCGCCGGCCACGCCCGTGCACTGCTGTCCCTGTCGACGCCCGAGGAAATGGAACGACTGGCCGAGCGTATCGTCGCCGAGGGCCTCTCCGTGCGTACTACCGAAGAGATCGTTCGCCTCGGCAAGGCGAAGGCGACGCCACGTCCACGGGCCCGCCAGCAGCGTCCTCTGTCGCAGCTGGGGGAGAGCGTCGTATCGGCGCTGTCCGACGCGTACGATACGCGCGTGACCATCACCGAGGGGCGTAAGAAGGGTCGGATCGTCATCGAATTCGCTGGATCCGAAGATCTCCAGCGGATTGCAGACCTTATTCTCCACTGATCTAACTTCATAGTTCTTTTCGCAGATCACGCGCAGTATGTTCTCTACGCGACATTTTCTGAGCTTATCTCCGGATGAATTAACGCTTAAACTACCTCTAAAGGGTCCGTCGTCGGATCCTCGCAGTACCAGAAGGAGCGAAAGGCATGAACGCTCAAGGCAGTTCGCGCACCGTGCTTTTCGATGTCGGTGGTGTCCTCGTGGATGCTCACCCGGACCCGCACACTATCGCTGAGTTGTTCGGTGATGGTTCGCGTGGTCTTACGACGCTCGTTGACCAGGCGATGTGGACCCATCGCGGTGAGTATGACGCCGGCATGTCCGACCGTGAATTTTGGGACCGTATCGCCGGAGATTGCGGTCAGCCCGAGCCCTCCAGTGCCCTTCTGAAAGAACTTGTTGCACTAGACGCGTCGCGCATGGCGACGGCGAACGAAGAGACACTGGGTCTTGTGCGTCAATTGCGGCGCCAGGCGGTACGCCTCGGTATTCTGTCCAATGCGCCGTATCCTATTGCGAAGGCCATTCGTCGCTCCGAGTGGGGAAGCCTCTTCGATTTCTTCGCGTTCTCGTGCGACTACGGGATCTGCAAGCCGTCGCGCGGCATCTACCGTGACGTGCTCGTCCGTCTTGACGTGCCGCACGAGGATGTTGTCTTCATCGACGACCGCCGCGAGAACGTCCGCGCGGCCGAACTTCTTGGTGTTAAGGGCATCGTCTGGAAGGGCGTCGAGGACGCCGAAACGCGCCTGAAGGAGCTTGGAGTCCTTTTCTGAGAGGCTCTGTGTCGGCGAGACGAGGTCGCACTCGGAATCGCCAAAACGACACAGAGTCGTACAGGGAACGGAATTTTGCCCCGATTGAGCGATGCTGCCGTGTCGTCAGCACTACTCGTCGCGTATCGCCGCCACTCGTTGTCGCCATCGTGAGTGCAGCTAAGAATGTTTCACGTGAACATGTGGGCCCGGGAGGATCATCCTCCCGGGCCCACAGTGCGTTGAATGAGTGATTACTCCTCGGTTGCCTCGGCATCCTCGGAGATGATGACGCCGGTGCCTTCCTCGTCAATGACGTAGTCGACGCTGTGCACGTCGCGGCCACCGGCCACGAAGTCAACGATATCGGCGCACAGTTGAGCGAAAGAGGAGTCCTCGAGCGCGTCCGCCGCCTGGGGGAGGAGCGACGTGTCCGTCATGCCCGGGGCAACATTCGCGTCGATGAACCAGCAGGTGCCCTCGTCGTCGACCACGAAGTCCATGCGCGACAGGTCGCGCAAACCTAGCGTCGTGTGGGCCTCGACGGCGGCGGCCTGAAGGTCCGCGAGAAGCTCGTCGGAGAGGCGTGCGGGAACGAAGTACTCGGTCTCGTCCGTGGTGTAGCGGGCGTTGTAGTCGTAGCGGCCACGGTCCGTGGACACCTCGACCGGGGGAAGGGCCACAGGTCCGTCCCACAGATCGACGACGGAAACGGCCACGTCGCGGCCGTTAATGCGCTGCTCGACCATCAGGCGCTGGCCGTAAGCGAACGCATCCACCATCGCGCGGCGCAGTGCCTTGGCGTCCTGAGCGGTGGAAATACCGAGTGCGGAGCCGCCGTCAGTCGGCTTGATGACGACGGGGAAGGACACCGAACCTCGAGCGCGGAGAGCACGTGAGAGGCGCCCAGCTGGCGGAAAATCGCCTGGGGGAGCGTCACCCAGCCGGGCGTTGCGAGGCCCGCAGAGCCCAGCAGAGCCTTCGCCGTGGGCTTGTTCGAGGCGAGCATCGCCTGCACCGACGACGAGCCCACGAAGGGGATTCCCACCGACTCCAGGAAGGACTGCAGGGAACCGTCCTCGCCGATCGAGCCGTGGACCAGCGGCCATACGACGTCGGGGGAGAAGGTTTCGATAGCCTCGGCAAGAGACGCATCCACGTCGGAAATACGCACTTCGTAGCCGAACTGCGTCAGGATGTTCGCGACGCGACGACCCGAACGAACCGACACATCACGCTCGTGCGTCAGACCGCCGGCAATGATCAGAACTTTGGTAGCCATAGGGGTGTCTCCTCAGGTAATTCTTAGCGGTCGGACCCGGCCCCGGCCTCGTTGCCCGAAGCCGTACCGAACATGTCGACGAGTTCCTTTTCCGCGTTGACGACCGTCGAGAGGCGGCGCACGCCCTCGCGGATGTCCTCGGGGGTGGGGTAGCAGAAGGACAGGCGCAGGTGGTTGGAGCCCGAGCCGTCGTAGTAGAACGCGGTGCCCGACACGTACGCGACCTGGGCGCGAACGGCGCGCGGCAGCATGGCCTTCGCGTCGAGGCCCTCGGGCAGCGTCACCCACGTGTAGAAGCCGCCATCCGGCACGGTCCACGTGCACGAGGGCATGTACTCTTCGAGCGAGGTGAGCATCGCGCGGCAGCGCTCCGCGTACATCGAGCGGAAGGACTTGACCTGGCCGTACCAGTCGTAGTTGCTCAGGTAGTCGGCGATCGCCATCTGGCCAACCATCGACGGGCACAGGATCGCGGACTCGAGGGCCAGGACCAGCTTCGCGCGGATCGCGTGCGGCGCGTACGCCCAGCCGATGCGGAAGCCGGGGGCAAACATCTTCGAGAACGAGCCGAGGTAGACGACGCCCTCGGGGC
Organism: uncultured Xylanimonas sp.; assembly: GCA_927911615.1. Classification (GTDB taxonomy): domain Bacteria; phylum Actinomycetota; class Actinomycetes; order Actinomycetales; family Actinomycetaceae; genus Pauljensenia. The sequence continues at coordinate 1,998 of CAKMQM010000025.1, read as the reverse complement.
TGTACGAGGCGATGGCCGGCAGGGGATCGTTGTGGAAGCCGAGCAGGCCGTAGGGGTTGTCCTCGACGATCAGGACGTGCTCGCGCAGGCAGATCTCGGCGATAATCGGGCGGCGCTCGGCGGACAGCGTCACGCCGGCGGGGTTGTGGTAGTTCGGGATGATGTAGATGAACTTGATCGTCCGGCCCGAGGCGCGCACGTCGCGGATCGTCTCCACCAGGGCCTCGGGAATGATGCCGTTCTCATCCATGGGAACGTGCACGATGTCCGCCTGGCGCGCGCGGAACACGCCCAGCGCGCCCACGTAGGAGGGGGCCTCGGCGAGGATGACGTCGCCGGGGTTCACGAAGAGCTCCGTGACGAGGTCGAGAGCCTGCTGGCTGCCCGTCGTGACCACGACGTCGTCCGGGTCGGCGCCGACGATGCCGTCGTAGCTCATGACCTCGGTGATGCGCTCGCGCAGCACCTCCCAGCCCTGGCCGCTGCCGTACTGCATGGCCTGCGCGCCGTGGTTGCGGATGAGCTTCTCCGCGGACGCCGCGAGCCTATCGAGGGGCAGGTCCTTCAGGTTCGGCATGCCGCCTGCGAGGGAGACGACCTCGGGGCGCGACACGACGGAGAAGAGAGCTCGAATCTCGGATGCGCGCAGGTTGTGTGCGCGGTCTGCGTAGACGTCGTACCAGGGGTCGAGGCGGTTTCCCTGTGCGGGCGTGCGCCCGGACGAGGCCGGGGTGCCGCCGTTGGTCGAAGGCTGAGTCAAGGCATGCCATCCTTTGCATGAAGTTACATAGAACCGTATAGGTCAAGTGTGCCACTTTCCTGGCCATACGGGGTAACGGGGCCGGTGGTTGGGCAGATGTTCACGTGAAACATTGGTTGTGGTGGCGCTCGTGTTCCGGGCGCCGAATGGCCCGGCCGCCCGCGAGACTTGGCGACCTCGCTTCGCTCGGCGCCGCGTCTCGAAGCCCGCCCGTGCCCTCCGGACCCCTCCGGCGCCCTACACTCCGGCGGCATCTGGTGTGTGGCCCGGCCAGGCACCGCCACCGCCCACCGGCACCGCAGCCAGGCCCTGTGGTCCCTCCGGCGCCCTCCGTACCAGCGGCGCCTGGTGTGTTGGGGCGTGGCCCGCCCTGGCCCTGCCGCCTGCGGTCACCGAGACCATGCCCGTGAGGGTATGCAAAAAGTCCGCAGCCCCTGCGGGTCTGCGGACTTGCGTGGAACTCCGGCGTGGCCGGAATTCGCTCAGTGGCGGTCAGCCTTCACCAGGTGCTTGGTGTCGGCGAGCTCGTTGAGCTGATCGATGTGGGCCTGGGCAACCATGACGTCGATGGTCGAGAACATGAGTGAACTCCTTGTGGGATCGTATTGTGTATTGATTCCCTGCTTGACGAGGCCGAGGATCACCCGGTCTGTAACGAGGAGTGTGCCAACGCGGGTAGCGTCGGCGCGACCCTGCGTTTCAAACAAGAAAAGCGCCAGACCAGCTTGGCAGCTCTGTCAGGCGCTTGATGGTTATAGCTTATCCCTCCCAAAACGCTCAATCAACCGTTCGGCCAGTAATTTAGATCGCATTAAAAACCAAGCAATTGCAAAGCAAAGTGGCTACGTGCACACCACCTGCGCAAACGTGCGCACGCCATCACAATTCGTCTGTTGTGTCGACTGCACTCATCTACAGATCACAAAATTTCAGAAATTTTGTTGTCGGTTCATACGAGTTCGTCGACCGTTGGCTACTGAAGCTCGCCATCAATTTCGCACGTAATTTGGTGGTCAGACAAATGAGCAATGGTGAGAAAACCGCGGAATTCCAACGATCTGAATTCAAAGTTTGAAAAAGTAGTGAGGGAATTACGTGCGAAATTTAGGGGAGGTGTAGTTGCATGTGAATTTTGAGGGGGTGGAGGGGTCTGGGTTTTTCGGACCGTTTGTTTTGAGAGGGGTTGTTCTGAGTAGTCCTGGCTGCTTGTGGCCGGGCAGAATGGATGACATGGAGGA
>CAKMQM010000024.1:0-3796 GCA_927911615.1 uncultured Xylanimonas sp. | reverse complement strand
CGTGTTCGCGACCGTCCTCGTCGCCGACGCGATCATCCTCGAGGCCTCCCTGACCTTCATCGGTTCGGGCCTCCAGGCGACCACCGTGGCCACGTGGGGCAACGTCCTGTCCGAGGCCTCGTCGAACCTGTCGGTTCTGCTGGGCAAGTGGTGGACCGCGTTCTTCCCCGGCCTATTCATCATGATCACGGTCCTGTGCCTCAACATTCTGTCTGAGGGCATCACCGACGCCATGGTGGCGGCACCCGCCTCGGCGGCGGTCGCCCAGGTCGACAAGGACACCGCCCGCGAGGCCGACCGCCTCCTGCTCGACCCCCGCCTGGCCTACGCCGATCAGGCCGAGTCCCTGCAGGTCCGCCTCGACGACCTCAAGTCCGTCGAGGAGAAGCGCACCGACCGCTTCGAGGCTTCGTTCGAGAAGGCCCCGCTGCTCGAGGTCAACGACCTGTGCATCAAGTTCGACCGTCACGGCGACGTCAACGTCGTCGACCACGTGTCCTTCAAGGTCCGCCCCGGCGAGACCATGGGCCTCGTGGGCGAGTCCGGCTGCGGTAAGTCGATCACGGCCCTGACCATCATGGGCCTCATCGACCCCAAGGCTGAGATCACGGGTGAAATCCTCTACCAGGGTGAGAACCTGCTCGAGAAGTCGGCCGAGGAGCGCCGCGCTCTGCTCGGTCACGAGATGGCCATGATCTACCAGGACGCCCTGTCGTCCCTGAACCCCGCCATGCTGATCAGGGATCAGATGAAGCAGCTGACCAGGCGCGGTGGTACCCGCAGCGCCGAGGAACTCCTCTGGCTCGTGGGCCTGGATCCCAAGCGCACCCTCGAGTCCTACCCGCACGAGCTCTCGGGCGGCCAGCGTCAGCGCGTTCTCATCGCCATGGCCCTGACCCGCGACCCGAAGCTCATCATCGCGGACGAGCCGACCACCGCCCTGGACGTCACCGTCCAGAAGCAGGTCATCGCACTGCTCAACGAGCTGCGCGAGAAGCTCGGCTTCGCCATGATCTTCGTGTCCCACGACCTGGCGCTCGTCGCCGAGGTGGCACACCACATCACCGTCATGTACGCCGGCCAGGTCATCGAGCAGGCCCCCACCAAGGAACTGCTCACGCACCCGACCCACGAGTACACGCGCGGCCTGCTGGGCGCCGTCCTCTCGATCGAGTCCGGCTCCGGTCGACTCCACCAGGTCCCCGGTACGGTGCCCTCGCCTCGTGACTTCCCCGTGGGCGACCGCTTCGCACCGCGGTCTTCGCACCCCGATTACGGACTGGACATCCGCCCGGTCCTCACCGAGGTCGGTCCCGAGCACGTGTACGCGGCTCTCCCGCCCCGCGAGGAGGTTCTCGTGGCGAGCGAGACCGTCATCATCGAAGAAGGTCAGGAGGACGCGCGATGAGCCCCGAAACTCTGATTGTTGAAACCGAGACGGTGATCGAGACACCCGAACCCCCGATCATCGAACTGAAGAACGTCGAGGTGACCTTCACCTCGCGTACCGGCTCCCTGTTCAAGCCCAACAAGGTCTACGCGGTGCGTGGCGTCAACATGCGCATCGAGCGCGGACAGACGCTCGGCATCGTCGGCGAGTCCGGCTGTGGCAAGTCCACGACCGCGAACGTCATGTGTGGCCTGCAGATGCCGACGAAGGGACAGGTGTTCTTCAACGGCAAGGAGGTCACGAAGCGTAGCGCCGCCGCCCGCCGGGAGATCGGTCGCGTCGTCTCCGTGGTCTTCCAGGACCCCGCGACGGCCCTGAACCCCCGTATGCGCGTCCAGGATCAGCTCGCTGACCCGCTGCGCGTGCACGGCATCGGCAACGAGGTCTCGCGAGCTAAGCGTGTGCGCGAACTGATCTCGCTCGTCGGCTTGCCGTCGAGCGCGCTCGACGCGCTTCCCGGACAGCTCTCGGGTGGCCAGCGCCAGCGCGTGGCCATCGCCCGAGCCCTGTCCATCGGCCCGGATGCGATCATCGCAGACGAGCCCACCTCCGCACTCGACGTGTCGGTGCGAGCACAGATCCTGAACCTGCTCACGGACCTCAAGAGGGAACTGGGCCTGGCGATGGTCTTTATCTCGCACGATATTCAGACCGTGCGCTACGTGTCTGACCGGATCGCCGTCATGAACGGCGGCAAGGTTGTCGAAGAAGGGCCGGCCGCACAGCTGCTCGCCGACCCGGAAGACCCCTACACCCGCAAGCTGCTGGGCGCCGCGCCCTCGCTGCTGCACCCCAACCTTGACCTCGAAGGAGAGTACTAATTATGTCTTCGAAGATCCGTGGCGTTGTGCCGCCCCTTGCTATCCCACTCAAGGACGGCGAGCTCGACGTTCCCTCGCTCGAGCGTCACATCAACCGCCTGATCGAGGCCGGCCTCGACGGCCTGTTCGTGTCCGGCTCCACCGGTGAGGTCGCCTTCTCGACCGCCGAGCGCCGCGCACAGATCCAGCGCGAAGCCGTGCGCATCGTCGACGGCCGCATCCCGCTCCTGGTCGGCGTCATCGACACCGAGACCGAGCGTGTCATCGAGAACATCAAGGCCGTGGAAGAGATCGGCGGCGCCACCGGCGTCGTTGCGACCGCCCCGTTCTACGCCCTCGGCGGCGAGACCGAGGTCGAGCGCCACTTCCGCATCCTCAAGGAGAACACCAGCCTCGAGCTGTGGGCCTACGACATCCCCGTGTGCGTGCACACGAAGCTGTCGCCCGATCTGCTCATGCGCCTGGGCCGCGATGGTGTCATCGACGGTGTCAAGGACTCCTCCGGCGACGACGTCGCGTTCCGCTGGCTGTGCCTGGCGAACGAGGCCGCCGGCCACCCGATGCAGCTGCTCACCGGCCACGAGGTCGTCGTCGACGGCGCCTACATGTCCGGCGCGGACGGCTCCGTTCCCGGCCTGGCCAACGTGGACCCCGAGGGCTACGTGCGCCAGTGGCAGGCCTACGAGCGCCGCGACTGGGAAGCCGTGCGCACCGAGCAGGACCGCCTCGCGGAGCTCATGCGCATCGTCCAGGTGAAGGGCGTGCAGGGCTTCGGTGCGGGCGTCGGCGCCTTCAAGGCCGCCCTGCACCTGCTCGGCGTCTTCGATTCGCCGGAGATGCCGCGCCCCGTCGCCGCCCTCGAGGGTGACAACGTCGAGCACGTCGCCTCCGTGCTGCGCTCGGTCGGCCTGCTCTCCTGATACGTCGACGAGGCCGGGGCAGTTCCGTTCCGCATATTGCCCGCCTTCGGGCGCGCGCCCCGGCCTCGTCGATTTTCTTATACCCCTGACTTTTCGTAAGGATCCTCATGACTACGCTCCTTGCCCTCGACATCGGTGGCACCAAGGTCGGGTGGGGCATCGTCGAGGCCGGTGACACCTACGAGGTCACCGAGCGCGGATCGATCCCCACCGACGCGATGCGCGGCGGAGCGGACGTGGCGGCACGCATTTGCGAACTTGCCTCGTCCCTGGTCGCTTCTCACCCGCAGGTCGCGGGTATCGCCGTCGCCAGCGCCGGCGTCGTCGATCCCTCTACCGGCGACATCGTCTCCGCGACGGGCACGATGCCCGGATGGGGAGGCACCCCCCTGGGCTCTCTGCTTCAGGAGGCAACCGGCCTGAAGGTGCGCGTCCTCAACGACGTGCACGCGCACGGCCTGGGCGAGGCCACGCTCGGCGCCGGCCAGCCCTACCGAACCGTCCTGTCGATCGCGGTGGGCACCGGCATCGGCGGCGCCCTCGTCGAAGATCGCCAGGTCTCATTCGGGTCGCGCGGCATCGCCGGACACGTGGGCCACATCCAC
>CAKMQM010000023.1:0-14512 GCA_927911615.1 uncultured Xylanimonas sp. | reverse complement strand
CTGGATCGAACCATTTCTCCGGCTCATACCTCACGCGAACTCGAGTCAGAGAAAGAACGATTCTTCCCTTATTTCACAAGAGTCGCGTTCAGATCGAAGGTCATCGAAGGCGAGCCCTTGTAGTTGAGGTGTTCCTCAACGCCGATGCGGTTCACGCCGCTTGTCAAGAGGCTCGCGGGGATGGTGACCTCGAGCAGATCGGAGGCTGCCTTGGTGGCACTCACGGCCGAGTTCGCGTAGGTGGTGTGAGTAATGTTTCCATCGGACATACGTTTCGTGTCGACGATCTTGCCATTGACTCGCAGGACGACGCCGTCGTCCGCGCGCACCTTGACGGTCAGAGCGGTATTCGGGCTGATCGCGCCCAGGTCGATGTCACGTGCGAAGTAGTACGTGATCGCGCGGTCCTTCTTGGCAATGTCGAGGGCGGTCACCGCGGCGGAGTCTCCCCAGCCGATCGGGCCGGAGCCGCGGTTCCAGCTCTGGAGGGAGCCGGTCGTCGCCCAGTCGGAGGCCGGGGCTTCCGTCGAGGTCCAGTAGTTCCACTCGTCACCGGTCTGGATGACCGTGCCGGACTTGACGGAGGCCGCGTTGATCGGCTGCGTCGCGTCGGTTGGATCGGTGCTGCGCTCGTCGGAAACAGAGCTGTTGTCGTCCGGTGCGCCCTCCACGCGGATGATGGATGCCTGCATGGACACGGTCGCGGTGCGCATGTAGTTGACGTGGGTTTCCACGGCGATCACGTTGTCACCGGTCTTCAGCGCCGACGCGGGGACGAAGATCTCGGACTGCGAAGCGGAGGCCGCAGCGAAATTGGGCGCTGCGTCGGCGCGGGTCGCGTAGCTGACCGTGCCGGCACCCATGCGGGTGCGGTCCACCTCGACACCGTTGATGTAGACGACGGCGCCATCATCGGCCAGGTACTTGACGTTGATGCCCTTGAGGCCCTTCGCGTCGGCCACCTGGAAGTGCGTGCGGTAGTAGGTCGTCACGGGGCGCGAGCCCTTGGTGGCGATCTGGGTCACGATCGCGGAGTTGCCGTAGCCCAGGGGGGCTGCGCCAGTCGGCCACGCGGAGTCGTCGAACGAGGCCTGGGCCCAGTTCTCAGGGGCGGCACTGGCTTCGGCGCGGTAGTTCCACGTCGCACCCGCTTCGAGGAGCACCGGGTTGGAGGCATCCGCCTGACCCGGGGCCGGAGCGGTGTAGACCGCGGTGGTCGCGGAGCGGTTGCCCTCGGCGTCAACGGCGCGCACGAAGTAGCGGTTCTCGCCGCCGCGAGGCACCTCAACGCTCGTGGTCTCGGAGGTGGCGATCGGGCGATCGTCGCGCAGGATCTCGTAGGACACGGCGTCAGCGACGCCTTCCCAGGCGAGGGTCACGGTGGAATCGTTCGACGCGGAGGAGCGCAGGTAGGTGGGCGCCTCGGGCGCGACGTTGTCGCGGTTGTCGTAGCGGGCGAAGCCGCCGTTCCACTGGGTGTGCGTGGCGTCGGTGTGGGAGAGGGTGAAGTCGCCACCCACCCACAGGTTGCCGTAGTTGTCGGTCTCAAGCGCCCAGGCGCCGGTCTTGCGGCGCGAGGAGAGCTCGAAGGGGGTCCACTTCATATGCTCGCCGGTGGCGGCATCCCATGCGCCGACCCACTTGATCTCGTCGACGCGCGACCAGGAGCCGTTCATCGACCAGACGTACATGTCCTGGTAGGCAGCGTCGGAGCAGTGGCAGGAGCCGTAGATAACGCCCTTGGCAGACACGGTCGTGGCCTGCAGGTCGCCGCCGTTGTTGAAGGTCATCGCACCGGAGACACGCTGGTTGGTGGCAGTGTCGTAGCCGAACAGGTTATGCTCGGAGCCGCCGATGTAGACGCGGTTTCCAGCCGTGGCGATCGTCTGCTGGTACTTACCGGCAGTGGCGCTGGACGGCACGAAGTCGAAGTCCGTATCCACGGCAGCACCCGGCTGGGTGGAGAACTTGGCGGCGTACCAGGCTCGCTGGTTGCCGTGCGCCGTGGTGAAGTGGCCGCCCGCGTAGAAGGCGCTGTTGGCCTCGGAGACACCAACGGCCTGAACGGCACCGCTGATCTCGGGGTTCCACGAGCGGTCGGGGCGCCCACTCAGGGAGACGCGGCCAGCATTACGGGCGTAAACCCGGGAGCTGCCGCCGCCGGAGAGGTGGGTGAAGGTACCACCCATGTAGACGTTGCCGTCGTAGTAGGTCAGGGCACGAACGCTCACGGCACCGCCGCGCAGCGCGTTGGTGATCTGCAGATCCCACGAGGGGTCGATCTGGCCGGTTGAGGGATTGATGACAACGGTACCGGAGTGGGCCTCGCCGTTGACGCGGGTGAAGTCGCCGCCCACGAGGAGGCGGCCGTCGGGCAGGGCGAGGAGAGCCTTGACCTGCCCATTGAAGTCGAAGGTCTGGCCGGTGAAGTCGCCGGTGGCCACGTCGAATCCGGCCAGGCCGCGCGAGGAGATCTCGGCACCCTTATCGCCCTGCTTGACGCCGGTGAAGTTGCCACCCACGTACATGGTGGAGCCAACCTGGGCGAAGGCCTGGACCTGGATGTTGCCCTCCTTCACGGAACCGTTGAGGTTACCGCTCACGCCCCACGAGGTCTTGGCTGCGTACTGCGAGACGACACCGGAGACCGTCGAGGCCCCAAGGCCCTCGTCGGGGATACGGGTGAAGGCAGCCGAATCCGAGGAGATGCGCGGACGCACGTAGGCCTCGGCGTAGGGGAAGACCGTCAGGCCCGACTTGTGGAAGTAGGAGGTTGCGGAGGTGACGTCACCGGTCCAGTTGGCGGTGAGAGCACCGTAGCCCCACCCAATCTTCCAGCCCGTGGTGCGGGCCGAGGGGTAGGTCTGCAGGCCGTTCCACTCGTTGTCATAGCCGGTCAGGCCCCACATGAGGCTGGATCGCCAGCCACCCTTGTCGAGCTGGATGTTGACCGGGTGGGCCATCTTGAAGGGCCACACGAAGTCGGTCATCTTCGGGAACTGAAGATCCACCGTCTGGTAGGAGCGGCCCGACGCGCTCCACGAGCGCATGACGCGCACGCCGTCGGCCTGGTCCTTGACCGGCTCATTGTTGAGGAGCTCGGTGACGGCCTTGTTGGAGAGCTGAACAACCTCGAAGTCATCGGAGGTGCGCGAGCGAGAGGTCAGCTTCGCGCGATCACCCTTGCCGCCGCTCCAGGATTCCCATCCTTCGCGGCCGCGGCCGATCAGAACCCAGCCGCCACCATCTGTCGTCTGGTCACAGAAGAACTGGGCGGGGTGATCCATCGCGGGAGTCTGGAGCCAGTAGGCGCCGTCCGCTGCCTCGGGATTCCGCTGCTTAATATCCCAGCACGACGCGGCGGCAGTCGCGGCGCTCGAACCGTCGCGAACGATAGCCTGACCGGGTGCCGAATCTCCCTGACCTGCACCAACAGCGTGAGCCATCGGAGCGAGCGCGAGGGAAGCGCAGGCGACAATCGGCGCAGTTGCAAGGATTGCAAGGCGCGAAATCGCAGAAGCCATGACACGACCTTTCGGAGGGAACGGAAACTTGTTGCATAAATAATTACACAACAATCCCCATCAGATCAACCGAATGGTCAAGTCAGACTTTCACAGGTGCACCACGCGCCCCATTCCTACCCCCGACGACGCCTCGCCAGGGACCCAAGTCCCGACAGGTGCAGACGATCCCTCAACATCCAGCAAACGCAGGCAAAAACCAGGACTGAGAGTGCCGAGCCGCCAATGGTCGCAACGAAAGAATCGCGCCCCAGCCACCATGCTATACACCCGCCCGGAATCACCGCAGACACGCCCACAACCAGAATCGGCTTGACCACTTCCGACAATTTCGGTGTCACACCGATAAACCGCGAGACCTGAACGGTTGCCATGGCAGCGTCAAGCATCATACACACAGCCCACACGATCGCCGCAGCGACCATTCCTCCACGCGGAATAAAGATGACGTTACCACAACGTTGAGGGTAAGGACCACGACCTTGTTGATCGCTGCCCACCCGGAGCGTCCACTCATGATGAGGAGCGAGTGAATGTTTCCCGCCATGAAAGTAACAATGGAGCCGATGCACAGGACCACGAGGACGTTCGCACCGGGAGCGAAGCCATCACCGAGAATGCGCATGAGCGCAGGCGCGTAGATCGCCATGAGGGCGTAGATAGGGGCGGCGAACAGAACAAGCCAGATCGAGGCCGTGCTGTAGAGGTCGCGCAGCTCCTTCGTCTTACCCTGGTGCAGGAGTTTGGAGAACTGCGGGGAGACGACGACCCGCAGAGCCGTGTCGACGACCATGCCCGCCTGGATGAAGCGAATGGCACCACCGTAGATGCCCGAGGCCGCATCGCCCGCCAGGAGACCGACGAGGAGGACATCGAGCCACTGCAGCGCCTGCTCGAGGCCGGCGGTGAGGGTGCGAGGAAGCGCGAAGGACACAACCTGACGACGCCGCTGCGCACTTGGCCAGCGGCCCACCGAGTCGGCCGCCGAGGGCATGTGCCTGAGCAGCAGCCACCACGCAGCGACGAGGACAACGACGAAGGGCAGCGCCCAGGCGACCGAGACGAAGGCCAGCGACCCGGTGAACGCGGCCGCGAGCGCAACGAGGAGCGGGCGCAGGCCGGGCAGCAGCAGGTTCTGAATGAGGACGTACTCGCGCATGTTGCCGAGGGCCCGCAGGGCGGCGGATGCGACCAGGGTGAGGGCGCCGATCGGCACGAACCACAGGACCGCCCGGGTGGACGCCGCTACCTCGGCGTTCCAGATCAGGGGAGCCACGGCCTCGAGAATGAGGACGCACACGGTGGACACGCCCACCGTCAGGGAGGCCATGAAGGACAGGGTCGCGCGAATCTCTTCGGGAGCATCCAGGGACAGGCGAGGCATCAGGTAGATGGCGGTGGAGTCGAGGCCCACCTTGGCCAGGGCCATGACGATCGCGAAGACGCCGGTCGCCTGGGTGACGATACCGGCTCCCTCGGCGCCCAGCATGCGCGACAGGATGATCGTGAACGCGAAGCCCAGGACCGCCGAGGCGGCCGCTCCGACGAAGCCAACGATGCCCCCGCGCGCGAGGGAACGCCTGGCTTGATTTGCCTCACTCATGATTAACCTTCCCGCTACCGCGCGGTAGCCTTTCTCTATAACCTACCGATGGGATACACATGGACTTCATCAACTCGCTCTCCCCTGCCCGCAAGAAGAGCCTGCTGGCAGCCGCGATTCTCCTCATCATTGCGCTCGTCATCGCCGGCTTCCTGCGCCTGAAGGGCTCCTCTGAGACGGATGCGGCCGCCTCCGCGGCGTCCGGCGCGCAGAGCTCCGAGGAGGACCCGCAGTCCGACATCCCGCAGTCCGTCGCGAAGACCATCACCCCGCAGTCAGGCGGGCCCGCAAACGAATCCGGTTCGCTAGCCACGGACGCCGAGGCCGCCGGGCAGGCCGCCTTCGTCATGAACACCCTGTGGGACGCGTACACGGACCCCGAGCAGGCTCGTGCGACCGACCTGTCTTCCGTGCTCACTGCCTCGGCGCTGGAGGAGTTCGACGCGCAGGCTCTCGAGTGGACGAGGGATGGCACCCACACCACCGGCTCACCCACCCTCGAGGACGTGCACATCCTCAGCGATGACGGTGCCGGAAACGTCACGGTCTCGGCGTGCGTCGATTCTTCCAACGTTCGCGTCCTCAACGACGCGGGAACTGCGCTGACGGACGACACGACCATGACCCGCGCCCTCACCTATTTTCTGTTTGTGAAGGACGGCGGCGCGTGGAAGCTGTCCGGCTTCTCATTCCCCGACGACCCGACCTGTTGAGTCGAGCAAGCATGTGAGTGGCAAAAGCCCCGTCGTTCGCGGCGGGGCTTGTCCATTGCCCCATGCGCACCGCGCGCTGGGCGCGGACGGTCCCGGCGACGCTACCGGCGCTCGCGGCGCCATCGCGCTCGGCCTCGGCGCGCTTGATCGGATCGCTCTCCTCCTCCAGGTGGCGCGACAGGAGCGCCACCGCGACGACGGAGATCATGAGGCCGGTGTTCATGCCGTAGTAGAACTGCTCCACCAGGGTCGCCAGGATGATGCCGCCCAGGATCGAGCCGTACACGTCCGTGGCGCGCCAGATGCGCGGGAACATGCGCAGGAAGAAGGCGAGGAACAGCGCCAGGCCGACCAGGCCGTAGGAGAAGATGACCGTCCAGAACTGGCCCTGCGTGCCCAGGGAGGGCAGCCACGGCGAGGCCGAGGGACGCGGGGCGCCGAAGCCCAAGAGCGGGGACTGCTGGAGCTCGTAGAGCGTCTCGAGGTAGTTGGAGGCGCGGTCTTCCGTCGAGGAGGAGGCCGCGACGCGTTCAAGGAGCGACTGCGAGGCCGGGGTGGCCAGCCACGCGATCACACCCACGACGATGGCCGCGACGATCCCCAGGACGGTACGCCAGGCTCCCGCGCGCAGACGCTGGAAACCCACCCACACGACGATGACGATGAGGCCGATGTACATGCCACGGTTGAGCGTCGCGGCTGCCGGGATGACCGACAGAGCACACACGGCGGCCACGATGAAACGCCACTTGGAGCGCTCGCGCCACAGCACGTACGCGAAGACGAGCGCGAGCGGGAAGATCAGCGAGTAGACGTTACCGTAGGTGTTGGAGTAGATGAAGGGGGCCGACGGGCGCGGGTCGGAGAGGATCCACGACGACGGGTTCCACTGGGTGGTCGCGCGCTTCGTGAACTCTTTGACGAAGTCGTTGGATTGCAGGGCGCGCGGCACCAGGTAGTACATGAGCGTCTTGAAGCGCAGCGTCGGCGCGGCCATGGCGACGAAGCCACCGATGGTGGTCGACGCCAGGAAGCCCCACATCGTGCCGGTAATCGTGCGCACGCTCAGGGACTTGCGCGCGTTGAAGGCGTAGACCGCGAAAATAGCTGGCGAGAGCTCCAGCAGGAAGCGATAGAACGCGCCGATGACGCGCCCGCCGGTGTCGAGCATGGTCATCGAGGCCAGCACCCACGCCAGGAAGAACACCCACAGGATGGATCCGGGCGGGAAGCGCAGGCCGTGTCGGCCGATCATGAACACAAGCATGATCGACGCGAACAGCGGCCACATCAGGTCACCGGAGCCGAGCACCCACCACAGGAAGTACGCCGAATAGGCCACGACGAAGGGCCACGCAGGCAGTTCCTGCGCGTCCTCTCGTAGCGGCCCGATTTGGGCGGGGGCGGGTTTGGCCCAGAGTCCTCGGCGTGGGCTCACGCGTTACCGTTCCCTTCGCCGGTCGTCTCCGTCGCGGACGAGGCCTGGGCCTCCTCAGCGTTGCTCGGTGCGGTCACGCTGCCGCTCGCGTCGGTCTGGTCGGCCTGTCGCGGGGCGCCAAGCTTGTTGCGCTTGCGCGACGACAGGTAGAGGAAGGGGCCCTCGAGGAAGCCCTTGATCTCGGACTTGGTCAGCGAGCCGGGCACGTCCTCGTCGGTGCCGGCGACGCGGGCGCCACCGGGCTTGACGCGGCCCAGGACGCCGGGCACGCGAGTCGCCAGCGTACCGAGTACGGAGGGCTTGGCGATGATCGCCTTCGTGAGAAGGGCCGCCATACCGGAGCCGTTGCCGCGGATCTGCTTATCCAGGCCGGCCTCGTCGACGCGGTGACGGTGATGCACGAGGGCGTCGGGCGTGTGGACGATGACGTCACCCGTGGCCAGGATCCGCGCGAACATGTCGAGGTCCTCGCCGCCGCGCGTCGAAGTGCCGGCGCCCAGCGCCGGATCGAAGGGCCCGACCTCCATGAGGACGTCGCGACGCATGGCCATGCACACGCCTGCACCCACGCGGGCCGTCGTGATCGGGAACAGCGGGCCGCCGTCACCCTTCTCACCCAGAACCTCCAGGCCCTCGGGGATATCGCCGACGCACCACACGCGCGGGGACATGTCCTTGGGGAACCGCCGCGCGACTCGAACCACCGCTGGGGGGCGTAGCGCTGCTCAAGGGGCAGCGCGATACCCGTCGTGGCGGCCACGTACGGCGAGGCCGTGAACGGGTCGATCATGGCGGTCAGCCAATGCGGGTCGACGATCGCGTCGTCGTCCGTGAAGACGATGACCTCGCCGCGAGCAGCCAACGCGCCGCGGTTGCGGGCGCGAGACAAGCCCGGACGGGACGCCGAGACGATGCTCAGGCGCGTATCGTCGATGCCCGCGAGCTTCTCGCGCGTCAGGCCGGTGTGCGGAGCGTTATCCACCACGACGAGCGTGAAACGCTGGTGATCCTGAGCCAGGATGGCGCGCACGGCGTCCTCGAGCATGTCGCACGAGCCGACCGTGCACATGACGACAGTCGCGTCCACGTCGGCGCCGGCGCCCTCTTCCCAGCCGCGTGCAGGGGCCGGTTCGACCTCGAGCACGCGCGGATCGATCTCCGGATGGTCCGTGCCCTCGATCTCGACGAACGCCGAATTACGGCCATTGTCGCGCACGAGCACGAGTGCTCGCGGATCCGACGGGTCTCCCGAAATCAGCTGGGAGACGCGCGCAGTGCGATCAACGTGCCAGATCGAGGCGGCCTTGTGGTCGGCTGCGGTGGTCTCCTCGGCGCTCATTTCTTGCCCTTCTTCGAGGAGGCCTTGGCGTCCGACTTCTTGGAATCGGACGTGTCTTCCGTTTCCTTGGTAGGCGTGGATTCAGCGGCATCGACCTCAGATTCCGAGGTCTGGGCGGACCCAGCCGGTGCCTCGTCCTTGGGCTCGATAACCTCGGCCGACTGAGCGGGAGCGGTCGGAGCGGAGGCGGGCGCAGCCACCTGGTCGCCCAGGTAGATCATGCCGTTCACCTCGCGGTTGATGATCGCGAGCTCGTCGAGCAGGTGGTGCAGCTTCTTCAGATCGTGGCCCTTACGCACGGCGACGAGGACGTGGCGCGAGGGGCGGACCTCGTCGAGGAGCGAGGCGAGGGGCTGGTTGATGTCGATGAGGCGCGGCGCGGGCACGCGGGTCTCGGCCAGCGAAGCGGACAGGACGCGGTGCAGGTCGCGGGCCTGCGGATCGGACGCGTCGACGATCAGGTCAACCCAGTGGTCGCGGTCGATCGCCATCGCGAGCATGCGGGTGGGGGCGAGCCACGGCTCGGGGGGCGCCCTCCTCGGCACTCCACACGGGCAGCGCCGTCAGGTCGGCAAGCTGCGTGGGCGAGGTCAGGGAGCGCGAGCGGGTCTCACGGATGAGGACCAGGACCAGGCCCGCGAAGAGGCCGACGACGGTCGAGATCAGGATCAGGCGCACCTTCGAGGGCGAGACCTCGTCACTCGACGCAGCGGCGGAGGTGATCACACGGCCGGCGGTGGCGTGGTAGGGGGCGAGCTGCTCGGCATCCTTCGCGAGCTTGGTCAGCTCGGTGCGGATCTCGGAGGCGCGCGGGTTGTCCTTTGTGTTGCCGTCCTCGTCGACCAGGGGCTCGAGGGAGGCAAGCTCGGTCTCGAGAGCCTGAATCTGCTCGTTGATGCCGGCGGCCATCTCGTCGGCGCGCTGCTCCACGAGAGCGGTGCGCTCGGTCAGGTAGACGTTGGCGATCGCATCGGCGGCGTCAACGGCCTGCTGGCGCGTGGGAGCCACGTACTCGATCTTGACGATCGTGCCGTTCGTGTCGCCGGACACCTCCATGTTGGAGCGAAGCTCCTCGGCGGTGACACCATTGCCGAGGCGCGCAGCCGCGACGTCGAGGACAGCGGCGGACTTCGCAATGCCCTGCTCGGTCACCATATCCGTCGTGTTCGACAGGGAGGCACGCACAGCGGGGGCCGGCGTGATGGAGGGAGCGGTCACGGTCATCGACACGGCCGCCGAGTGCGACGTGGGGACACCAAAGGCGGCTGCGACACCTACGACCAGGCCGGCCACGGTCCCCGCAACAATCGAGGTCCAGCGGCGTGCCAGCGCGTGACGAAGGATCTGCTGGCGCCCGTGGGCGGAGGGGTCAGGATCATGACTGTTCTCCTTGGAGGTGAGAGCGCACCCACGCGGCGCGCGCATTGAGCCGGCGCTCGAGAGCGCGGCGAGACGATGCGGGTCGAGACGCGACCCCCTGAGTGTAGACCTGCACGAAGCGGTCGAGCTCACGCTCGGCCTCGTCGCGAGGAAGCGAAACGAGCGAGACCAGGCGCGGCAGCTCCTGGCCCGTCAGAGATACCGACAGGTCAGCGAAGGCCTGTGCCTGCTCGGGATTCTTCCACGAATCCGAGCGCCACGAGGCGTTTCCGGTGACCTGGCCCGGGTGAATGCGGTACAGCAGCCCCCAGGGCGCGATGCGGCGAATGCGACCGCCCGCGGATGCCACGCGCATCCACAGGTCGTAGTCCTCGGCGGGAACGCTGCGGTAGCCGCGACGCGGTCCATGATCTCGCGGGTGGCGAGCATGGTCGGGTGGCACACGGGGTTGGTGAGCAGCAGGTGCCAGCCCATGTCCTCGGGCGTGATCTCGTAGGGCATGCGGGGCACCGGGCGGGAGCCGCGCAGCTCGATCATCTGCGTGAAGACCATGTCGTCGCCGCGCTCGATGGCGCGCATCGTGCGCTTGAAGCGACCCTTGAGGGACACGTCGTCAGCGTCCATACGCCCCACGAGGCGCGAGTCGGTGCGCTCCGTGAGCTGGGTGAGGACGCGAGAGACGCCGCCCTCGCCCGGGGTGATGTCCTCGATGCGCAGGCGAGGATCGATCACTCCCCCACGCGACGCGCCACGGATCGCCTCGCCGACCGTCGAATCCGACGACGAGTCGTTGCCGACGACCAGCTCGGCGTCGCGCGGCATGGCCGCCAGCGTCGAGGCCACGGCGCGCGTGATCGTGCCCGCCGCGTTGCGCGCGGGCAGCAGGACGGACAGCTCAGGCACGGGACTCCCCCTGCGTGGCGGCCTCCTTGGCGGCCTCCTTGGCGGCCGCGTCCAGGGCGCGCAGGTCGCGGAAACGACGACGCAACGAGATCGAGGAGTGCGCGACCGCGATAACGGCGAGGAACGTGTAGAGCACCATGAAAGGCGCGCCGAAGCCCCACAGCACGAAGGACCAGCACAGCACGCCCGGGTCGGTGGGCAGCAGCACGAAGGAACGCAGGTTCCCGCCGCGCGTCTGCTTGCGGCCCGCCGCACGCACGAACTGCTCGGCGAGGATCTGGCTCATGAACTGACCCGACGTCACCCATCCGTAGACGAGCGCGACGACGGCCAACCACCACGACTCGGGGCGGTAGATCATGACTGCGGCGGCGGTGCAGAAGTGGATCGCGGGGGAACGGAACGCATCGGCGACGTGGTCCACCCACTCGCCCGTCTTCGAGGACGCACCCGTGACGCGCGAGACCTGGCCGTCCGCAGAGTCGAACATGAATCCAACCGCGAGGGCCGTGCCCACGATGAGGCCCGTCCACCACGCGGGGTCACACGCGACGAGGACGATGAGGCCCAGCGTCGAGAAGCACACGGAAATGAAGCTGACGAAGTTCGGGGTCCAGCCAAAGGCCGCGCACGCCGCGGCCACGACGCGCGCAGCGCCGCGGTTCACCCAGCGCATGTACGCGGGAACACCCGCGCCCGGCTTCTGCGCGGCAGCGAGCGCACAGCGGTACGCGCTAAAACGAGTCCCCCACGAGGAACCCGGCTCAAGCACGACGGGCAGGCTCACTGTGCCTCCCCTTCCGCCTTTTCCACGTCCTGCGCCGGGGCCTCGTCGGAGAAGTCCTCGGGGGCGATAAAGCGGCGCAGCTTCGTCGACGACGTCGACGGCGTGTACGGCAGGTAAACGACGCGCGCGCCAACCTCGGCCATCTCGGCCTCGAGCGCGGCACCCTTCGGAGTGTCCTTCCAGTCGTCACCCTTGAAGAGGACGTCGAAAGGCTGGAGACGCCACGCGAGGCGCTTGTCCTGGTCCAGGTCGACGACAACCGCATCCACGAAACGCAGCGACGACACGAGGTCGCAGCGCTCCTTGAGCGGGATAACCGGGGCGCGGCCCTTCATGCGGATGAGGGCCTCGTCCGAGGTCACGCCGACGACGAGGCGATCGCAGCGCTCACGCGCGGCGCGCAGGATGTTGAGGTGTCCCTGGTGGAACATGTCAAAACCCCCGGGCACGTAGCCGGTGATGGGGGTGCGTTGCTGAGTCGTTTCGTCCACGTAACAAGTGTGCCATTTATCAGGCGGTCAATGCGACACTTACCGACTAAATGACCGAAAGATCACGTCCCAGCGTTCCCCACCAAGTGACAAGACGCTCCACACAGCACCGTCATATCGCGCAAATATGACCAGATGGCCGCACGTCACCTTGTTACAGGTTGCGACACGCGAGCCGGGTGTCACGAGGCCGGCGCGCCGATCGGGCGGTCAGGCTCGGCGTGCGCACGGACTCGCCCGCCTCGTAACTGCCTCCGCGAGGGGACCTCAGCGCGAGAAGACGACCGTTCGGTTGCCATTCATGAGGACGCGACGCTCCGCGTGGAAGCGGACGGCCTGGGCGAGGACGCGGCGCTCCACATCCTGGCCGAGGGCCACCATGTCGGGCGTCGAGTCGGCGTGGGAGACGCGGGTGACGTCCTGCTCGATGATCGGGCCCTCGTCGAGGTCGGCGGTCACGTAGTGGGCGGTCGCGCCGATCAGCTTCACGCCGCGCTCGTGGGCCTGCGCGTAGGGGCGCGCACCCTTGAAGGAGGGCAGGAAGGAGTGGTGGATGTTGATGACGCGGCCCTGCATGGCGCGGCAGACCTCGTCGGAGAGGATCTGCATGTAGCGCGCCAGGACGACGAGCTCAACGTCCTCGGAGGCGATCAGGTCGAGGAGCTGGCGCTCCGCCTGGGCCTTCGTATCCTTCGTGACGGGGATATTGAGGAAGGGGACGCCGTAGAACTGGGCGACGGGCGCCAGGTCCGGGTGGTTGCCGACGACCGCGATGACGTCGATGGGCAGGCCCTGCGTCTGCTGACGGTACAGGAGGTCGGTGAGGCAGTGGCCCTCGCGAGAGACCATGATGATGGTGCGCAGCTTGCGGCCCAGATCGTCGACGCGGTAGGTGGCGCCGAATTCTTCGGCGACGCGGGCCAGGCCCTCGTCGATCGGGGTACGGCCCTTCGGAGAGTCGACCTCGACGCGCATGAAGAAGGTGCCCGTGTCGGAGTCACCGAACTGCTGGGACTGGATGACGTTGCCGCCGGACTCGCCGATCACGCCGGTCACGGCGTGCACGATCCCGGGGCGGTCCGGGCAGGACAGGGTCACAACAAGCTGCGCGTTTTCAGTCATGCGTTCCAGTCTAACGAGGTTCATACCCACGAACGAGGCAGGGGCAGGGTTTGCGGGAGATGCCACGGGGTTGCGGGGTGGGGTCGTTGCTGGGCGGGGTTGCGTTGTTGCGTTGCTGCGGTCGGGGTTGCTGGCTGGGCTGGTGCCGCCACGGTTTCACGAGCGTTTCACGAGCCACCAACGCCGGCCTCGCTGGTTTCACGCGCGTTTCACGAGCCATCAACGGCACGGTGCGCGTTGCCTATGACTGGATCAAGGACAGCTCTACCGGCGCAGCAGCCAACTAGTTCCACCTCCTCGACCACACTGAGCTACCGAACAATCTCGCACGTAATTCCTATACACCACAAATTTGCGATACCCCAGAAAGCGCGGAATTTCAACGTTCTGATTTCAAATTCTGAAGGACTCTGAATAGAATTACGTGCGAAATTTTGAAGGCTGCACCCGTTAAGGAGCATTACACCCGATCAGAACGGGTGCAATGCTCACTGATCGGGTGCACGCCCTCATCGACGACAAGCTCGATCGCGGATGCGCTTCCTACGCGGAATGGACACCACGACTAAGCCCCATTCCACACACCGACGCTCCAGCCAAGGCCGCATTTCTGACTCCCAAGCACCGGCCACGAGGCACATCCATGACGGCACAGCAGCCATTCCGCCAAAGTGCAGACCCATTGAGCGAAAACAGCCGGATTTCGTGGAATTATTGTGAATGGGTCTGCGGTTTGGCACAAGCCCTCACTGGGAACCACTACGTAAACGCCCACATGCCCGCACAGCCCGCTTCTAACAATCAGCCGACCACAGTCACGCTTGTTTCTAAGTGGTGTTACACCACTTAGGGGGCATTACACCAGCTCGGAGATGGTGCAATGCTCCCTAACTGGTGTAATGCTCCCTAACTGGTGCAGGGTTGCCCGGCACGGCTCGACTCACATCTTGTTGGAGCAGCTACGGAGCAGATCTTTCCGCGCATAGGCTTGTTACGCGGCAGCATTGCACTACTTAGCGCAGCATTGCACTGGGTAGTAAGCAGTGCAATGCCCTGCTATCTAGTGCATTGCTGCAGCATCTAGTGAATCGCTCCACGGCGGGGGTCTGCCGCGTGCCACCGAAGCAGCACGACCGCGCCACGCTCACAGACAAAACCCGCACAACAACCCCTCAACGACACTGCCCGACCCACAACAACCCCGCAACAACC
>CAKMQM010000022.1:0-2681 GCA_927911615.1 uncultured Xylanimonas sp. | reverse complement strand
TGCTGGCTCTTCTCCTCCCTGAACCTGCTGCGCTCGACCGCGCGCACCCTCCTGGGCCTCAAGGACTTCGAGTTCTCGCAGAATTACGTGCTGTTCTGGGACAAGTTCGAGCGCGCAAACTTCTTCCTCACCGACATTATCGCGACCGCGAAGACTGAGGAACTTGACGGCCGCCTCCTGCAGTTCCTGCTGGGCGACGTCCTCTCCGACGGCGGTCAGTGGGACATGGCGGTGTCCCTCTACCTCAAGCACGGCCTCGTCCCCAAGGTCGCGATGCCCGAGACCGAGTCCTCCGGCCACACCGCCCCCATGAACGCCCGCCTGAAGGTCGTCCTGCGCCGCACCGCCCTCGAGCTGCGTTCCCTCGTCGAGGCCGGTGCCTCCGAGGAGGAGATCCTCGAGGTCAAGGAGGCCGCGCTGGCCGACGTGTGGCGGATCCTCGTCATCTGCCTGGGCGAGCCCCCGGCCTCGTTCGAGTGGGAGTGGCGCGACGACAAGGGTGAGTTCCACCGCGACGGCGTGCTTACCCCGCGCGAGTTCTACGAGCGCTACGTGGACGTGGACCTCACGCAGTACGTGTGCCTCGTCGATGACCCGCGCGCCGAGCACCCCAAGGGCCACACCCTGACGGTCGACCACATGGGCAACGTCGTGGGCGGGCGGCCGATCCTCTACGTGAACACCCCCGTCGAGCAGATCCGTGAGATCACGGCCTCCATCCTGGCCTCGGGCCGCGCCGTCTGGTTCGGCGCTGACTGCGACCAGCAGTCCGACCGCGCCTCCGGCCTGTTCGTCGAGGGCCTCTACGACTTCGACAACCTCTTCGGCGTGGACTTCTCCACCTCGAAGGAGCAGCGTGTCAACACGGGCGAGTCCGCGATGAACCACGCGATGCTCTTCACGGGCGTCGACATCGACGAGGAGGGCAACGCCCGCCGCTTCCGCGTGGAGAACTCCTGGGGCGAGGAGCCCGGCGAAAAGGGATTCTTCACGATGGACGCCGCCTGGTTCGACGCCAACGTGTTTGAGGTGGCTGTGCACGTGGACGACCTGCCCGCCGAGCTGCGCGCGGTCATCACCGAGGAACCGCTGCACCTGCCGGCCTGGGACCCGATGGGGGCGCTGGCCTGAGCCCAGTAGCCTGACACACGCAGCGGGGCGTGAGCATCGTCCTCGTTCGCAATATGGCCTCCGTGAGCGCGGGGCGGGTGGAGTGGGACAATTGTTCCGCGATACCCGCCCCGTTATCTGTGGAGGTCACATGAGCACTGACGTGACCCGCGACTTTGCGTTCGGCCTACCCAAGGCCGAGCTGCACCTGCACCTGGAAGGCACCCTCGAACCCGATCTGAAGCTGGCCCTCGCCCGTAAGAACGGCGTCGACATCGGTCAAAGCACCGTTGAGGAGGTTCAGGCCACCTACCAGTTCAACGACCTCAGGCCCACACCTCGCGCGGCATTTCGATTGAGACGGTCATTCGCGGCTACTACCGCGCCGTCGTCGAGGCGCGCGAGTCGGGCCTTTCGTCGACCTGATCCTGTGTTTCCTGTGCGATGTGAGCGCGCAGGCTGCCCTCGAGACGCTGCAGGCTGGCTGCCCTACAAGGACATGTTCATCGGCGTGGGCCTGGACTCCGACGACCCCGCTTACTTCGGTGGCTACATCGCCGACTACTACTTCGCCCTCGCCGAGCGCTTCGGATTGGACTGCTCCGCCCTAGCGCGAATCGCGCGCAATTCGATCGAGATCAGCTGGGCGCCGGACCAGGACAAGGAACGTCTCCTGGCCGGGCTCGAGGCGTTCGAAGCGGGGGAGGGGCTCGTCTTACCCCTGACACGGGGCCCCCGCCTTGCGCCGTGCACGGGACGGGTACGGCGCGGGGAGGACTTCGTGATTCAGTGAGAAGTATTGAGTTATCGCCATAGGGGAGTTAGACTGAAATGGTCGTTGCACATAATCCCGAGAATGGAGAGACAATGACTGATTATATTGCAATCGCAAGTTTCCCGACAACCGCGCAGTCCTACGAGGCGTTCTCCAAGTTGACTGCCCAGGCCGACCGACTCGGCATCGTGTCCGGCGCGATCGTCGAAGTGGACGATTCGGGGCACGTATCCATTCCTGAGGCCAGTGACTCCGCAGCCTCTTTCGGCTTCGGAACTGGTTCGGTGATTGGTCTGGTCATTGGCGCCCTGGCCGGCCCCATTGGCATGCTGCTGGGGTGGGGTGTGGGCGCGCTCGCCGGATCCACCGCAGACCTGGCGCGTGCGAATGCGCACGAGTTCGCGCTGTCCGAGGTGGCCTCGCGCATGGTTCCGGGATCGAATGTCGTTGTCCTTCAGACCACTGAGGACAATGTTGAGCTGCTCAACGGCGAGGTGGCGCGTCTCGGTGGCGCCGTCATCCGCCGTTCACTGCAGGAGACGATCTCTGAGATCGAGGCCGAAGCCGCAGCCATCGAGGCGGCGGACAAAGCGGCCCGCAAGGCGTTGCGCGAACAGCGCCGGGAGGAAAGGAGATCGTCGAGCTGACCGCCGCGGGCGTCAAGGTGAGCGTCAACTCGGACGATCCCGCCTACTTCGGCGGCTACGTCGGCGACAACTACCTGGCGCTTGCGCAGCGTTTTGGCCTCGGCCGCGCGGACCTGGAGCGCATTGCCCGCAACTCGATCGAGATCGCG